>CAILKQ010000122.1 GCA_903834825.1 uncultured bacterium
AATAATATTTTACAAGTATCAGGGAACGGGAAATGATTTTGTCATCCTGGACAACAGGAATGGTGCATACAGCGGCATGTCTGATGAGCAGGTTAAATTCCTGTGCGACCGGAAATTTGGTGTTGGTGCTGATGGGCTGATGCTGCTGGAAGCGATGGACGGCTTTGATTTCAAGATGAAATACTTCAATGCAGATGGAAAAGAAGGCAGCATGTGCGGGAATGGTGGAAGATGCCTCGTTCAGTTTGCCAAAGACATGGGCATCAACAGCAGCCATTACCATTTTTTAGCGGTGGATGGACCACATGAGGCGGAGATCGATTCAAAAGGATTGATCAGGTTGAAGATGCAGGATGTCAATGCCATTGCCTCAGATGGTGCTGACAAGGTACTTGACACTGGGTCTCCGCATTATATCAGGTTCATGGATGAGTTGGACCATCTTGATGTTTTTACAGAAGGAAGAAAGATCCGTTACAACAACCAATACAGTGAAAAAGGCATCAATGTCAATTTTGTTTCCCGCGAAAATGGAGGCATCCGTGTAAGGACCTACGAAAGAGGAGTAGAAGATGAGACCCTGAGTTGTGGAACCGGTGTTACAGCATCGGCCATTGCTGCATCAAATGGCATGGGCGAGCAACATGTTTTCATCCATGTAGAAGGTGGAAAACTCGAAGTAGCCTTCAACAGATTGGATGAACAGCATTGCAATGACATCTGGTTGATTGGCCCAGCAATATTTGTATTCTCAGGTAAAATCTCATTGGCTCTTTAATTACCAGTTTTTCAACACATTAATAATTGAATAGCATGTTCAACATCAGGGTATATGGAATTTTGATAACGGACGATAATAAAGTTTTGGTCAGCGATGAATTCATCCGGGGAGGTTATTACACTAAGTTTCCCGGTGGTGGCATGGAATTTGGCGAAGGAACCAGGGAGTGCCTAGCAAGAGAATTCATGGAAGAGATGAACCTCAGGGTCAGGGTTGGCGAGCATTTGTATACAACAGATTTCTTCCAGATGTCGGCCTTTAATCCAGAACACCAGATTGTATGCGTCTACTACAAAGTACATCCGCTGGAAGAGATAAAAGCACCGCTCAGGGAAAAGCAATTTGATTTTGATGAAGAACAGATGGCCGTTTACCATGCCACAGGAGAAACTGAAACCTTTAGGATGATTCCTTTCGAAGCTTTCAGTGAGGCTTCTGTTCACTTGCCGATTGACAAAGTGGTAGCTACCTTGATTAAACAAGGATAGTCAATCGCTACAGATGTCTTACTTCTTCAGGGCATCCCGAATTTCAGTCAATAGGGCCTCACTGGTTGAAAGCGGTAGAGGACCGGCCGGTGCTTCAGCCTCTTTTTTCTTGAGTGCATTGATGCCCTTGATAACGAGAAACATCACAAATGCAACAATGATAAAATCAATGATCACGGTAACGAATGCACCCCATTCTAAGGCAACCTCATCAATTTTGACTGTAAGCACATTGCCCGCAGGATCTTTAACTTCTCCCATTCCAGGCTTCAACACGAGCTTTTTATCGTAAAAATTGGTGCCACCTGTCAAGAGTCCAATCAGCGGGGCTACGAGTTTTTCGGTAAACGTGGATACCACTTTTCCAAAAGCACCTCCCATGACGAAGGCTACAGCAATGTCTACAAGGTTTCCTTTGATGGCAAATGCTTTGAATTCTTTGATGAAGGACATGGTGGAAGATTGAAGGGGTTGAAATGATTGAATCGAGCTAAAATAAAATTACAGATTTCTGTATGGATAAAACTACGAAAGCATCCAAAATAGATGCTTTCGTAAATAATTTAGTCTAAAAAGTTCTAGAATCCAGATACATTGAGTCGGCCACCTGTTACACATTTTCCAGTTAAGGATGGTGTTGCTGTGGCACTATTCAAAATTGCAGCTTTTATTTGAGCAGCAGTTGCAGATGGATTAAGACTCTTGTAAAGAGCAGCAGCTCCTGTTACATGAGGGGTTGCCATGGAGGTGCCACTGTAATTGGCATAAGTATTATTGGGCACTGTAGAAAAGATACCTTCTCCAGGAGCACCAAGATCAACGGTTGTTGCCCCATATTGTGAAAAACTACTCAATGCTCCTGTACTTGTTATAGAAGCCACTGCAATTACGTTTGAAGAAGTGTACCCTGAAGGATAAGAAGCAGTCGCATCATTATTTGTCATGCTGTTACCTGCAGCAGCGATAAAAAGAATATCTGCCGTGTTGGCACGATCAATTGCGTCTTTTAGTGCCTGACTAAAACCGCCACCGCCCCATGAATTATTTGTAGCAACTAGATTTAGGTTGTATTTTTTCTTGAGATTTGTAAAATAATCAACAGCTAAAACTGCATTTGAAAGCGTGCCACCTGTGCTACCTAAAAACTTGGCGTTTAACAATTTAATTTTCCAGCAAACACCAGCTACGCCAATCCCATTGCCACCAACTGCTCCAATTGTTCCAGCAACATGTGTACCATGATCATCCATAGTACCATCATAAACTGAACTATTCCTTCCTGCAAAATCCCAGCCATAAACATCATCAACATAACCATTTCGGTCATCATCTTTTCTGTTGCCAGCTATTTCACCAGGATTTTTTGCGGCATTAGCAGCTATATCACTGTGGGCGTATTGATACCCTTCGTCAATTATCCCTACCCAAACAGTTGAGCAATCAGTTTTTCCACTTCCCCAAGATGTTGAAGCTCCAGAGCCAAACTCATTCATAGGAGTGTAAATACTTCCGTACATTCCCCAGAGAGAACCATTTATAAAAAACGGATCATTAGAAGCTGCTTGGTGTTTGTAAATCCAATTAGGCTCTGCAAATTCTACTTCTGCAAAGCGCTTAGCTTTGGAAATTGCATCCATTGCATTTGCATTTACTTTCAAAAGAAATAAACCTTGTTCATCACCAACAGATTTCATCTCTTCGGTATGGATATGCTCTTTTAAGGAAGCGTTCAAAAGACCAAGGGCTTTACCACGGCCAACTGCAGTTGTGGCTTTTTTAAACTTCACCAGCAACTCGTTGGGCACAAACTCAGGCTCTCCTGTAACCTGAACACCATTGGCGGCAGATTCAAGATCCAAACGGAGATCTTGGGTTTCAAAGGTTTCTTTCTGACAGGAAAATAAAATAAAGGATGCACAAGTAACTAAAGCAATGCTTTTTAATGTTTTCATACTACTAAAATTGTTTGAAAAATAGGGTGAGTGGCTTCGGTCGGATTGGATTTAGCAGTATAGACAATGCAATATAACCAAATTTGGCATAAAGTTGGAAGCTGAAAACTAAATTTAGCCGTAATTAAAGAAGCAAACTAAAACCCTGTTGCTTGTTTATTGATATATTTGTCTTTAGCCACAAAACATATTATTAGTTTCAATATATCATCAATGAAAAGTATCAATTTCAAGGCCATCTACCCTCACTTGATTGCAGTGGCGGTATTTCTTATTGTTGCTGTAATCTATTGCAAACCTGCTCTTGAGGGTAAGGTACTACAGCAATCTGATGTAACCCAATGGAAGGGAATGGCACAGGATGCCCTTGAATACAGAGAAAAGAATGGGATAACCCCACTCTGGACCAACAGCATGTTTGGTGGTATGCCTACCTATCAAATCACGGGTATCCCAGTCAGCGCATATTCCATCGGTGGACTTGACGCATTGTTTACCCTGAAACTTACAGAACCGGTGGGTCTGTTTTTCCTGGCCAGCATTTGCTTTTATTTTCTGGCGCAAGTGCTTGGGTTCAGCACCCTGGTGGGCATCATTGGCGGATTGGCTTACAGTTACGCAACCTATAATCCAATCATTGTTACCGTTGGGCACATGACCAAAATGCATGCCATTGGTTACCTGCCTTTGTTTATTGGATCTGTGCTGCTGATTTTCAAACGCAAATACCTGATAGGTGCCTTGATGACAGCCATTGCCACTGCATTGTTTGTTCAGGCCAACCATCTTCAGATCAATTATTATGGCATGATCATCGTCTTGTTCATGTCGCTGTTTTATCTGGTCATTTGGCTGAAGGAAAAGGACTATGCCCATGTGCTTAAAACCATTGGATTCGGACTTGCCTCAGGATTGATTGGATTGGCCGTCAATGCCGTAATGCTGGTCAGCACTGCAGAATATGGAAAGGCATCCATCAGGGGTGGAAGCGCTTTGGCCATCAAGGAAGGAAAAGCATCATCAACCGGCCTCAGCGCTGACTATGCCATGAGTTATAGCATGTACCTGTCTGAATCACTGGTATTGTTGTTCCCCAACATCTATGGCGGATCAAGCGATCCCAATACCGTTGACCTTGAAAAGACAAAAGCCGTTGAAGCATTGCAACAAATGCCACAGGAAGTTGCCCAACAGCTTCAATCCTTCATGCAGTTTTATTGGGGAGGAATTGGCTTCACCGCCGGACCTCCATACATTGGTATCCTGATTTGCTTCTTTGCTTTTATTGGCCTTGGCATGAAAGCCAATCCAAACAGGTGGTGGATTTTGGCGACCCTTGTTTTTTCCATCTTATTGGCCGCAGGATCTTATTTTTTGGCTTTCAATACGTTCATGCTTGAGAACCTCCCCCTTTACAATAAATTCAGGGCGCCAAGCATGATCATGGTTATCCCTACCCTTTTGGTAGGCATCATGGCACTGTATGGCATGGAGGCAATGACCAATGAAAATAGCCTCAAAGAGATATTCAAGAAATACCGTACCGGGTTCATTGGGCTGGGATTGGTTTTGGGTGTTGTGCTGTTCATCTACATGAGTTCAGACTTTAAAACTGAAGGCGACAAGCAATTGATGAGCCAGGTGATGCAAATTCCTGACCAGAACCAGCGTGCCGCGTTTCTTGAGCCTGTCAGGTCATTTACGGATGCGCTGGCTGCCGATAGAAAAGGCATGATCATGTCTGACCTCACAAGAGGTTTTATTTTCATGGGACTTGCCATACTTTTGATCTTCCTGGTAGTCAAAAAAAGCATCAGCAAAACAATATTTCTCTCTGCCATCGGATTGTTGACCCTGATTGATTTATTCCAGGTCAATACCAAATACCTGAAGCATGAGCAGTTCATTGAAGCCGATGAAAATCAAAATGTTTTCAACCTCACCGAACTGGATATCGCCCTCAAAAAAGATACCACTAGCTACCGCGTCCTCGATCTGAGGGGTGGTGTTCAGAAGGCATTCAACGAAGGAGCCCTAATAGCTTATCACCATAAATCTGTTGGTGGTTACAACCCTGCCAAACTAAGCATATACCAAGACCTGATTGAAAACCAATGGTATAAATTTCCAGACTGCCGTCCAACTGCCAACATGATGAATACCAAATACATCATCACAGGTAATATGGCAACGGATACAGTACCCAATGAAAATGCCCTTGGCAATGCCTGGTTTGTAAAAGGAATTGAGGTTAAAAAAGGACCTGCTGAAGTGATGAGTGCCCTCAGCTTTTTCAATCCGAGAGATACGGCCATTGTGGAAGAAAAAGACAAAACCAGTGAACTTGATGGCATGGCATTTGACAGTACTGCATCCATCCAATTGATCGCCAACCGCAATGATGAAATCAGCTATAGCGCAATCACCAATACAAAACAATTGGCCGTTTTCAGTGAGGTTTACTATCCCTTTGGATGGAAAGCTTTCATCGACAACAAAGAAGTTCCGATCATGAAAGTCAATTATGTGTTGCGGGCGCTGGCCATTCCTCCCGGCAAACATGAAATCCGATTTGAACTCAAACCTGCTTCCATTGCTACAGCCAAATTGGTTTCCAATACAGCGTCAATCCTTCTTTGGATACTTTTGTTTGCCATTGGTTTCATCGAATTCAGGAAACAAAAAAAGAATGCCTAATCCAATCAAATGATGAAACTCTCCATTGTCATTTGCAGCTATAACCGTGCTCAATACATTGGAGACGCGCTGGACAGTTTATACAAACAAACTACCAGCCTTTCAGACTTTGAAGTAATGCTGGTGGACAACAATTCTACAGATGGCACTCCTGAAGTCTACAAATCTTGGAGAGAAATTCATCCTGAGGGTAATTTTCAATACCTGACCGAACACCAACAAGGAGCATCCTTTGCAAGAAATACTGGTGCTGCTCATGCCAAGACGGGTTGGCTTTGTTTTATGGACGACGATGCAGTTGCTTTTCCTGATTTTGTTGCCAACATCATCAAACATACCCAGGAAAAGCCCACCATTGTTGGCTTTGGGGGGAAAATAATCCCCAAGTACATCCCGGAGAAACCCGTTTGGATGAGTTACTATGTTTCTTCACTTGTCGGCAACTTTGATTATTCGCCAGTTCCCTGTGCATTCAAAAAAGGGAAATACCCTCTTGAATCCAACATGGTCATCAAAAAATCTGTTTTTGACCAGATTGGAGGATTCAACACAACGCTTCCCGGCGTGATGGGAACATTGAGGATTGGCGGCGAAGGAAAGGAACTGTTTTACAAGGTTATAGGACTTGGAGAAGAAATATACTATGACCCCAACATCATTGTTTACCATGTGGTAGAGACCAATAAACTAACAAAGGAATATTTGTACCGGGTTGCCAGTGGCATTGGCCGTGGCGAAAGGATACGGACCCTGTCCATCTCTACTTTTAGCTATACAATGAAGTTGATTGAATACTGTTTCAAGCTGGGTGCAGGAGTCGTATTGGGAATAAAATATGCCATGATGGGTAAGACTGCTCAGTCCTGGAAAGTAATTCAGTTCAGGATAGATGCGATGCTTGGCCTTCTTAACAAATAAATCGATCCGATCACAGGTACTTGAAAAAATGATTTTCAGGCTTCAGCAGTTTGGGTATCAATCCCAAAAGCCGAAAAACATTGGAAGAAAACCCATGCCATTTTGAATACCCATTTTTAATTGACTTGCCGTTGATGGCATAGTCCATCACTCCCATCAACAAGGAAAAAGGAATGGCCCATGCGTGATTGATGAGCTGAAAAAATAACCAGAAAATACCATATTGCTTTCTGATTCTCAGGTGATTGGAGACCATCAACTGATATCCTTTTTTGTCTGATAGGTTTGTATAGCTGTTATCGGCAGCACCCGAAGCTTCTTGAATGGATTGACCAATCAGGTGAACAATTTGCAGATCACCGAATATGACCAATTTGCCCAGTTTCCCTAACCGGTTGCACCATTCAACCTCCTCTGCATACAGAAAAAAAGACTCGTCCATGCCTTGGGTTAGTTCAAACGCCTCGCGTTTTACCATGAGAAAAGCCCCGCTGATCCAATCTACTTGCTGGTTGGTAGGCACTTCAATGAAAGCAGGCTTCTCTTTGACAAACAAAGAAACAATACCCTTGAGGAATGCACCCCAATAAGGCAATGGCAACAAATGATTTAGCCCTCCTTTCATGAAATAACTGCCAGAAAACTGCGGCTGTCCATTGGCATGCACAAGCTGAACACCAGCGGCAATATAGGTGGATGCTAACAAGCGGTTGCAGGCAGACATGATCACGCCTGGCTTCAACAAGGTATCGGGATTCAGTAGAAGTACCAACTCCCCTTTCGACGCCCGCATTCCTGCATTGTTGGCACGGGCAAAGCCTGCATTATATCCCATCTCCAACCATTTTACCGTTGGGAATTGACGCTGAATCAGCTCCTTGTCTTGCTGATTGCCACTGTTGTCAACAATCAACCACTCCACAACGGCCGGGTCCATCAACATGGGTTCGGCCGAATGGAGGCAATCAGCAATCAGATCGCCCGAATTGAAGTTTACAATGATGATTGACAACAACATGATTGAAAGATACAAATAAAGACTGTACATGGAAATCCAAACGCCCAATAAAGGCAAACAGGATATCTTTGTCATGTAATAATCCATTCAATACGTGATGTCTAAAGAAACAATCAATGCCAGGGAAGTCAATAATTTTGATGTCTTGCGCATTGTTTTTGCCTGGTTTGTAGTGATATCGCATTCCTATTTTCTCAATGGCGCCAGCATCAGTGATCCATTGGGATGGGCAACTGACAATTATCTTATTTTTTCTTATATCGGCGTTAAGGGTTTCTT
This sequence comes from uncultured bacterium, assembly GCA_903834825.1. GTDB lineage: Bacteria > Bacteroidota > Bacteroidia > Chitinophagales > Chitinophagaceae > Pollutibacter. The sequence continues at coordinate 8,134 of CAILKQ010000122.1, forward strand.
TGTCATCAGCGGATACTTGATTTTTCAGAGCCTTACCAGGAGCCATTCCCTGATGGAGTACCTTACAAAAAGGGTATTGAGAATATTCCCAGGCCTGGTAGTTGCGGTATTCTTAACGCTGGTGGCCACCTATTTTGTCTACCCAAAAAAAGATATTCCCTATTTTTTGAACCAGGAAATCTATTCCTATTTTCTGGACAATATCATGCTCTTCATTTCCCATTTTGATATCCCAGGAGTCTTTGAAAACATGAGGTCAACCGCACTCAATGGCTCGCTCTGGACCATCAAGTTTGAATTTCTTTGCTATTTGATGCTCATTTTTATTTTCCCATTCAAAAAGAAAAGAAGGACAACTGCCCTACTAACAACCTTACTCTTGATCAGCCTTGTTGCATTGCAATTTTTTTATTCAGATTGGTTGCAAACCATAAAAAAGCCCATTCAATTGGACCTCATGGTTGAGCTGGCCAGCTATTTTTTGATGGGATCTGTCCTGGCTTGTTTTGATTGGGAAACCAATGCATATAAAAAGTCGATGCTGTACATCTCCATTGCATTGATCTTGGTTGCTGTCTTTTTCAGATTAGATAGGTTGATCTTGATCGCGCCATTGGGTTTTGTAATCATCTGGTTTGGAAAAAGAAAATCTTCAACAGCCGCCTGGATTCACAAAACCATTGGAGACCCTTCTTACGGAATGTACTTGTACGCGTTCCCCATCCAACAATTCATGATCTATTTCTTGGAGCCCAATACCATGGTATTGTTGATTTCAAGCACAGTGCTGAGTGTATTACTAGGGATAATCTCCTGGCATCTTGTGGAGAAAAAGGCACTGGTGCTCAAACGCTATTTCCTGAAAGCAGAGAAAAAATAGCTGGCAGCCATCAACATTTTTGAACTAGGACCAAATTTCAACAGGAAAAATGGAATCCGGGATTGCCAGTTTAACATAAACATGATAAGCTCTGGCATCTCCGTTGGATCCAATTGATTGGCACAAAAATCATGGATGTTGCGTATACCATAATTTCTGAGCAATCGCCAATAATAATCATAGATTTTGATGTCACGGAATGCTGTATTGCCAATTTTATGGGCGAACCATATGTTTTCCCTGAACATGATGTCTTCATTGTCTCTGCAGAATTCAGTGGTCTGGTCCTTGTGCAAACCAATGGTCATCAGGTGTTGATCAAGGTATATATAGTCATAGCCTGCTTTGATCAGCCTGGAATTGTAATCGACATCCACCAACCAAATGAATTTTTCATCATAGCGGACGATAGACTTCACTTCAGCCCTTAACATTACATTGCTGGGTGGACCCATGACCTGGGCCAACAACAGCCGATTGGGGTATGCTTTCAGGTTGGTCAGGAGGGAGGGAATGGCTTGTAATACCATGTATTCGCCATCCGCTTTCTGGGCAATATTCTTGCAAAAAGCGAAGGATGCAGTTGGTTTTTTTGTCAAGGCATTTACAAAAACCGAAAGGGCTTGTGGATTTTCAAACCAATCGTCCTGGTGAACCAACATGAAAAAATCACCGCTTGACCGATTGATTGCGCTGTTCCAGTTCCCGGGGCTCCCCAGGGCAGGAATATTCCTGTGGTAGTGGATGTTCAATTGACCTGAATAGGGTGCAATTGCCATATGTATATCGTCATTGGGAGAGTCATCCGTGATCACCACCTCAACCTCCTTGTAGTCCTGCAACAAGACAGCATCAAGCAGCCTAATGACAAAATCAGGCTTTTTGTAGGCTGGAACACAAATGGAGACCATGGACAGACAGATTAAATCGTATTTTTGGCTTTATAAAGATAGTCAATCTACTGGCATTCTTAAAACGATGACATGGAAGGGCTCTCGACATTTAACTGAAAAAAATGTCCAACAACAATATCGAAAACTTTATTTCAGTCGTTATCCCCTGCTATAACGACGGCATTTACCTTGAGGAAACTTTGCTGCATGTAAAAAAACAAAGCTTTCAACATTTCGAGATTATCATTGTAAATGATGGGTCAACTGACCCATTCACCTTGGATTTTCTGAGCAAAATTGATCCGGGAATGGCTACGGTATTGCACAAGGAAAATGGAAGGATGTCTTCGGCCAGAAATTTTGGCGTAAAACATGCAAAAGGCAATATCATTGTGGCCCTTGATTCGGACGACTATTTTGAGGCAAGTTTCTTTGAAAAAGGACTGAAAGTGCTAGAAGCAAACCCGGATGTGGCGGTGGTAACCAGCTACATGAAAATGTTTGGCAAAGACAATAAAATTTCGAAACCCCGTGGAGGAGATCAATACAATTTCCTTTTCAGCAGTGAATGCCCTGCCTGTGCCATGGTAAGGAAATCATGCTGGGATGCGGTTGATGGGTATGATGAATCCATGACACTGGGATATGAAGATTGGGAATTTTACATCAGAATCACCCAACAAAATTGGACGGTTCACGTGATCAAAGAAGTGTTGTTCTTTTACAGGCAAACGGAAAAATCAACCCATAAAAACAAAACACTGCCCAACCGAAAAATTATCATTCAATACATCCTAAATAAACACCAAGATTGGTACCTTAGAAATCTGGCAGCATTGATATCAGAAAATAAAATTTTATACACTGAAAGAAGGACAGCTTACAATACAATCCTCAAACTATTTTTTGATAGGATTACCAACAAATTCAATTAATCAAAGACGGCCAATTACAAAATAATTCAACTATGTTTTCAAAAAATCCAACTGGAGAACGATTAGAACAAGGAGACTTAAGCCAAGGCATGGCAGAACATCTTCATCGTTATAAAATTGCTGAAATGTTTTGCAGCGGCAAAAAAGTACTAGATATTGCCTGCGGAGAAGGTTATGGAACAAATTTATTATCAAAATTTGCGAAAACAATTGCAGGTGTAGACATAGACAACCAAACAGTTGTAGAAGCAAAATTAAAATACAGTGCCGAAAACATCCAGTTTGCCCAAGGAGACACATCCAACATCCCCTTCCCAGATTCAACTTTCGACGTAGTTGTCAGTTTTGAAACGATTGAGCATCATGACAAGCATGATGAAATGATCACAGAAATCAAGAGAGTCCTCAAGCCCGATGGAGTCCTTATTATATCCACCCCAGACAAACATGTTTATACGGACCTCAAAGGTGTTAAAAACAAATTCCATGTCAAGGAGTTGTATAAAAAAGAATTTATTGACCTCATCAAAGGTTTTTTTTCAAACACAACAATACTTAACCAAAAATTCATTACTGGATCTTACATATACAATGAATCATCAAAAACCAATTCGCCCAAAATTTGGTACAGCGGAAATTTCAACAAAGTAGAACAAACAGTAAGACCGGAGGGTGAGTATACCATCGTCATTGCCAGCAATGCAGACCTCACTATTCCACCAGATCTTGATAAAGAGAGTTTCTTCATTGAAACGAACTTTATAGACAAGCTCACGGCTCAATTCAAAAGCTTGTCGATCCGATACAAAGTTGGATATGCAGTACTATCCCCATTAAGAATATTGAAAAACATTTTTGGTAAGACGGGAAAATAAAGGGCTTGATGTAGTTTTGAAAATATTAATGCATTTTTTTCAAATAGCCCATCGTGTTGAACGTTGCACTCTTTCCGAACATGTTGATCCATTGATCATCCATTAGAAAATCAGTGTTGTTCTTCAAGTACTGCTTGATTGCTTTAACTGGACCACCACCAAAGTCATCGGATTGACCCAATGCATCAACTATACCATCTTCAACGATCAAATAGGAGCCCTTTGAAACAAGATGGCCAAGCTTATTCAATGCACCCAAGGTTGATTGAAATTGATGTGAACCATCTTCAATGACAAGGATCTTCTTGAAGCTCTTTGTATTTTCAACATCATAACCCTCCCATCCATTGTGAAAAAATTTAATGCGCTCGTTCTTCTTTACCAATTCATATGCTCGATCATCTATGTCGATTGTATGAATTTCACCTCCCCCAATATTTTCTAGGATATCTGCAAGATAAAGAGCACTTCCCCCACAATTTGTTCCTACTTCTATGATCAAATCAGGACGGACTTCATTCAGTATCATTTGATAAATAACATAATCAAATGGACACTTGATACAGGGCACTCCCCGATATGTCATGAGATGATGTCCTTTAACAATTCCCTTTAATGAATAGGTTTTATTGGCAATCAATTGTTTTACCTTTCTCCAAATTGAACTCATTGATGTTAAATTTTAATTTGAATGACAGAAGCTTTTTTCATTCTATTCAGCATGATCACACTCTTGAAAAAATGAAAATGGCAAACCATCAAATGTTTTTAAGGAATGATAAATAGAGACTCATGCTTTCCCTCATGCCTTCGGTTAATCGATAGGAAATATTTTTTCGAAAATACATATCCATTGGGTAACTTGATTCATTATTGTGATCGATTATCAAATTTATTTTGCTTAGTCCCATTCCATTGGCCTCGTTGAACAAGGGAATGAACTCTCCACTTATTTCCTTTTTCCTTACCCAAACCGCAAAAACAAACGGCAAACCTGTCATTTCTTTCCATCCCAATCCCAGGTCAAATTTGTATTTAAACGCATCCCTGATTTTCAGTGCCCTGTCTCCTATCACAAGGCCAGCCACATTTCCGCGGATGTTGTCTATGTAGGATTCGTCTTTGGCGTCAATGAATTGAACTTTTTTCTTCCAGTGCTTTTCAAACAAGATCTTGCAGAGCATGACTGATGTTCTTGACTGATAATCCAACAACACTGTGTCAATCTCTTCCATGGGCACCTCACTGAATACAGCCACTGAAGCAACTTCTCCCTCGGTTCCAATGCAATAGTCAGATATAATGTGATAATCTCCCAAAGAAGCAAGTGCGCCAACGGGAATCAACCCTATGTCAATTTGATTTGATTGCAACAAGCGGACCAGATTTGCAGGATAGTCAAGCACCAACTCAACTTGATCACTCAACTGGCCATGCTCCAAACCATACAGCAATGGCTTTGTATTCAAATAACCCACTGCACCTATCCTTATTTTCCTTTCCAAGATATTGACGTAATTTAGCAGCAAATTTACACCAATTAAGCCTTACAATGGAACTCAATACACTTACAGCCATTTCTCCTATTGATGGCCGCTACCGTTCACAGGTAGAGGTTCTTTCAGCATATTTTTCAGAATTCGCACTGATGCAGTACCGTTTGAGGGTTGAAACAGAATATTTCATCGCCCTTTCACAGAAGAAAATATTCAGCCTGAGCACGGCCAATGCAAACAAGCTCAGAAAAATATACCTGGATTTCAGCCCTGAAACCGCCATGGAAATCAAAAACCTGGAAAAGGTGACCAACCATGATGTGAAGGCGCTGGAGTACTACATGAAAAAAGAGCTGGAAAAACACGAATTGGGGGATTTGAAAGAATTCATTCATTTTGGCCTCACCTCACAAGACGTGAACAATACAGCTGTTCCGATGATGTGGAAAGAGTCCTTGGAAAACGAGTACCTGCCCGCCATCAGCAACCTCAGTCTTTCGCTCAGGAAACTGGCCAGCAGCTGGAAGAACATTCCCATGTTGGCCAGAACCCATGGCCAGCCTGCATCTCCGACCAATCTTGGCAAGGAAATCATGGTTTTTGTTGAGCGGATTGAAGACCAGCTTTCCCTGCTGAACCAGGTTCCCTACTCGTGTAAATTTGGTGGCGCAACGGGCAATTTCAATGCCCATGTGGTGGCTTATCCCAAAACCAACTGGGTAAGGTTTGCCAATGCCTTTTGTGAGAGCAAATTGGGGCTTCAACGCCAGCAATACACTACACAAATTGAGCATTATGACCACCTGGCTGCTCATTTTGATGGCATCAAAAGAATCAATACCATCCTGATTGACCTTTGCAGGGATGTATGGACCTATATTTCAATGGAATATTTCAGGCAAAAAACAAGAAAGGGCGAAGTCGGTTCTTCGGCCATGCCCCATAAGGTTAACCCCATCGATTTTGAAAATGCAGAAGGCAACCTTGGTATAGCCAATGCCCTTTTTGAACATTTTTCTGCCAAGCTACCCATCTCAAGGCTACAAAGAGACCTGACTGATTCAACGGTGATCCGAAACATTGGCATACCGCTGTCGCATACCATCATTTCATTGAACTCCATCAACAAAGGCCTGTCAAAACTGGTGTTGAATGAAGATGCCATACGGGCAGACCTGGACAGGAATTGGGCTGTGGTGGCAGAAGCCATCCAAACCATCCTGAGAAGGGAAAACTATCCTCAACCGTATGAGGCTTTGAAGGAACTGACCAGAGGGAAATCAACCATCGACAAGCAAACAATCCACGAATTTATTGCCACGCTCAAGGTGAAAGCCGCCGTTAAAGCGGAGCTGAAGCGGATTACGCCGTTTAATTACACGGGAGTTTAGGGGTAATTACTTATGGATCTCCGAGCTGAAATGAAACTGAATCCCTGGATTGTTGGCAATTTCTGTATTCAGGAACCAATCACTTTGGGCAAGGTAAACCACATGTCCATCCTTATCGATTACTGTGTTTGCGGTTTTGAATCGGGTGAATTCATCCAACTTGGTTTTGTCATCTGCCGTCAGCCAACAGGCTTTGTAAAAAGGCAAGGAGTTGAACTGGACGGATGCACCATACTCCTGCAATAGCCTGTACTGAATAACCTCAAACTGCAGTTCTCCGACACAACCTATGATTTTTCTGTTGCCGTTGTGTTGGGTGAAAAGCTGGGCCACGCCTTCATCTGTGAGCTGGTTCAGTCCTTTTTCAAGCTGTTTTGTTTTCATTGGGTCCTTGTTCACCACCTCCTTGAAGATTTCAGGTGAGAAACTGGGGATCCCTGTAAAATAAAAATCTTCCCCTTCCGTAAGGGTATCGCCAATCTTGAAATTGCCGGTATCAAACAAGCCCACCACATCCCCAGGATAGGCTGTCTCAATCACATCCTTGTCCCTGGCCAAGAAGCTGTAAGGATTGCTGAAACGCACATCCCTGTCAAGGCGAACGTGATGGAAATATTTGTTTCGCTCGAACTTTCCTGAGCATACCCTCAAGAATGCAATCCTGTCCCTGTGCTTAGGGTCTAGGTTGGCATGAATCTTGAAAATGAAACCACTGAATTTATCCTCCTGTACATCTACATTCCGTGCGGTCGTTTCGCGGCTCCGGGGTTCTGGAGAAATGCGGATGAAAGTATCCAGGAGTTCCTTTACCCCAAAATTATTGATGGCACTGCCAAAGAAAACCGGTGCCTTGAAGCCGCTCAGGTAGGCTTCATTGTCAAAATTACCATATACCCCTTCAATCAAGGAGGCATCATCCCTAAGCTGATCAGCATCTTTTTCACCCACCAGGGTGTTCAACAACGGGTCATCGAGGTTATCGATTTGCACACTGTCTTCTGCTGTTGCTTTCTGGTTGGCATTGAAAAGCAACAAACTTTTATCGTATAAGCTGTATACCCCTTTGAAATCCTTGCCGGAGTTGATGGGCCAGCTCAGGGGATGCAGCAAAATCTTGAGTTCTTTTTCAATCTCATCGAGCAGGTCAAAAGGATCTTTACCATCCCGGTCGAGCTTATTGACAAAAACAATCACCGGTGTATCGCGCATCCGGCAAACTTCCATCAGCTTTCTGGTTTGCTCTTCCACCCCTTTTACCCCATCAATCACCAAAACAACGCTATCAACAGCCGTTAACGTGCGGTATGTATCCTCAGCAAAATCTTTGTGACCGGGCGTATCCAACAGATTGATCAACACTCCCCTGTACTCGAATGTCATTACAGAGGTGGCAACACTGATGCCCCTTTGGCGCTCAATTTCCATGAAATCACTGGTGGCATGCTTCTTGATCTTGTTGCTTTTTACAGCACCTGCCGTTTGTATGGCGCCACCGAAAAGGAGGAATTTTTCAGTCAAGGTAGTTTTTCCCGCATCAGGATGTGAGATGATGGCAAAGGTCCTGCGTTTGCTTATTTCGTTTTCGTACTTCATGGTTTCGAGTGTGCAAAGGTAAGACAAGTTATCGGTTGTCTGCCATCCTATAAATGCACTGACACCCGTTTGTCATCCGCAACATCCCTTCACCATTTTTTACACATTTGCTACCGTAAATCAAGTAAATTTGTAGCATGAGGAAAACCTTTGAAATATTGTGGAACACCCTTAAACTTGCAGTGCAGGAGTTGGGAAAAAACAAATTGAGAACCTTCCTCTCGCTTTTTGGCGTTACCATTGGTATTTTTTGCATCATCGGCGTACTGGCCACCGTCAGCAGTTTGGAGAAAAATATTCAGGATGGTGTAAAATCACTTGGATCAAATACCATTTATATAGACAAATGGGATTACCAGGGTGGCTCCCAATATCCCTGGTGGAAATATGTAAACCGCCCCAGCCCCAGGCTTATCGAAACCAAATTGCTCAGGGAAAAAATCAGTGCAGACATCAATATCGTCTTCAATTTTTCAACCCAGTCTTTCATTGAGTTTGACAACAACAAATTGGATGGAATCAACTACCACGGCATCACAGAAGAATTTGACAAGATTCAACCCATCGATATCCAATACGGGAGGTACCTCAACCAAATGGAATTTGATTATGGCAGCCCCAGCATCATCATTGGATATGACAATGCAGAAAAACTCTTTGGCAATCCAGAAAAAGCGGTTGGAAAAGAAGTAGACCTAAGAAACAAGAAAGCCATTATTGTGGGGGTGATGAAAAAGCAGGGCAAGAGTTTCATCGAAGGATGGCAATTCGACCAAAGCATTGTGCTTTCATACCGGTTCATGAAACAAATGTTGTTCAATGAAAGGTTCAACAATCCCAAAATCATTGTGAAGGGACCTGAAAACATGAGCACTGATGCGTTAAAAGATGAACTCAAAGGTGCGATGCGGTCCATCCATCGCCTGGGCCCAGTAGAGGAAGATGATTTTGCCCTCAACGCCATCAGCGACTTCAGCAAAGCCGTCAGTTCACTGTTTGGAAGCATCAACCTGGGAGGATGGATGATAGGCCTGCTCAGCCTGATTGTAGGAGCTTTTGGTATTGCCAACATCATGTTTGTAACTGTAAGGGAAAGAACGCCCATCATAGGGCTTAAAAAAGCAATTGGTGCCAAGAAACGAACCATCTTGATTGAATTTTTATTAGAGAGTGCCCTGATTTGCATCATAGGAGGGCTGATAGGTATTATTTTGGTTGTTGTTTTGGCGCAAATACTGAGCAGTGCCTTTAATTTCCCCATCTTCGTATCCCCCAATATTCTGGTATTGGCGATTGCCATCTGCGTCAGCATTGGGGTGCTTGCAGGCATCATCCCAGCCATGATTGCTGCAAAAATGGACCCCGTTGTTGCCATCCGATCAAAATAAGTCCAAGAGAGAATACCTACTAACATGTGTAGATTCTAAATAACTATAGGGCATAATGCTTAAACAATATTATGTTTGCATACTAAACCAACAAAAAATGCCAAAGCCAATCACCCAAAAATCACAGCTTTTTGGACTTGTGCTGATTTCATTTATAGTTCTTGGTATTTCTACTCTATTTAGCCTGTCCAAAGAAGAAAATACTGAAACAACCAACCCTTGTGTCCACGAGATGGAAGGAGCAATTTCAATACTCCCTCCAGACAACAACCAGTTTATCGTTGTTGACATCAAAGGCAATCATTATTTTCCGGTTATTGCTGGTGAAAAAGCCATCTTGACAGCAACTGCATCAGCAAGAATCTGCTATGATAAAATAGATGCATCAAACCCCAACCACAAGATCATATACGTTGAAAAGGTAGTCTCCTTACCTTCGCTGAATGAAAAAAGGTGAACACACCTATATATTGGGCATTGAATCTTCCTGTGACGAAACATCTGCCTCTGTTTGCCACAATGGAAAAATTCTTTCAAACATCATTGCTACACAGTCAATCCATACACAGTACGGTGGGGTTGTGCCTGAATTGGCCAGCCGTGCCCACATGCAGAACATTGTTCCTGTTGTAGACCAGGCCATGATTGATGCTGGCATTTCCCTGGATCAACTTGATGCCATAGCATTCACAAGTTCTCCTGGCTTGATTGGTGCACTCTTGGTGGGAACAGGCTTTGCAAAATCACTTGCGCTTTCGCTTGATATCCCGTTGATAGCAGTCCACCACATGCAAGCCCATGTATTGTCCAATTTGATTGCAGACCCTCAACCGGAATTTCCCTTCCTATGCCTCACAGTCAGTGGAGGTCATACGCAGATTGTGCTCTGCAAGGATGCACTGAACATGGAAATCCTGGGCGAAACCCTTGATGATGCTGCTGGTGAAGCATTTGACAAGACAGCCAAGCTCTTGGGGCTTCCCTACCCTGGCGGACCCTTGATTGATCAATATGCCCAGGAAGGAGATCCCAAGAAATTCCATTTCCCTGAACCACAGATTGAAGGACTCAATTTCAGTTTCAGCGGTGTCAAAACATCCATCCTCTATTTTCTGCAAAAGCAACTGAAGGCTGATCCGGATTTTATCAGCAAACACCTCCCTGATATCTGTGCTTCAGCACAATACTGCATTGTCAACATCCTCTTGCACAAACTCAAAAAGGCCATCCTACAGACGGGAATCAAAACGATCTGTCTTGCAGGCGGGGTCTCTGCCAACAAAGGACTCAGGAATGCAATGCAGGAGATGGCTGAAAAATACCAATGGAAATTGTTCATCCCTGAAATGGAATACTGCACAGACAATGCCGCAATGATTGCTGTTACCGGCTATTATAAATTCTTGGCAGGGTACAGCAGCCCTCTCACCGTTTCTGCCTCAGCGAGGGCGGCCTGGTAAACATTTTATCATCATGGGAAATTCCTATTTCAGCTTCAAGCAATTTACCATAAACCAGAACAATTGTGCCATGAAGGTTACCACAGACGCTTGTCTATTTGGTGCCTGGGCCAATTCAAAAATACAGTCAACAGAACCCCTGTTGGACATCGGTGCGGGCACTGGCTTGCTCTCCCTGATGCTTTCGCAGAACAGGTCAGTCAAGGTTGATGCGATTGAAATCGAATCTGCCTGTCATGGTCAGTTGTGCCTAAACATAGATGGATCACCCTTTAACAGCAGCATCAATCCGATACTGGGCGACATCAAAGACTGGGAAACAGACAGACCCTACCAGACGATTGTCTCCAACCCACCGTTTTACGAAAAGCAGCTCAGGTCTGACCAGGCAAGTGTCAATCTGGCAAGGCATGCCGACGGACTTACCCTTCATTCACTCTTTTTCCATGCAAAAAGATTGATGAGCAGCCAAGGTTTTTTCTATATTTTGATGCCCTTTTACAGAAAAGCAGAGTGCCTTGAAATGGCCAGCCAATTTGAACTGTTTCCTGCCAGCATTGCTGATGTAAAACAAAGCCCTTTTCACGATCCATTCAGGGTAATGATTCAATTTTCTGCAAGAACGGATAATACCGAAATCGAAACGATCATCATCAAAAAAAATGCATCAGACTATGCTGATGCATTCAAGTTGCTACTAGAGCAATATTATGTAAATCTTTAGGTTATTTACTTCTTCCCCAACCCAACCAGTCATTGGCATTCGCATAGATCATCAAACTGAAAAGAATAACCATTCCCACGATTTGTGCATATTCCAGAAATTTCTCATTGGGTTTCTTGCCTGTGATCATTTCAATCAAAGTAAACACCACATGACCTCCGTCCAATGCAGGGATGGGCAAGAGGTTCATGAACGCAAGTACAATGGAGAAAAATGCGGTAATGTTCCAGAAAGCTTCCCAGTCCCACGCGTATTTAGGAAAGATGGATCCCATTGACTTGAAGCCACCCAGGCCTTTGTAGGCGCCCGTAGATGGGTTCAGTATTTTTATGAACTGGGCGATATAGAAACCAAGTTTGTCAAAAGTTTTGTTCATACCTGCCGGGAACGAAGCAAAGAAACCAAACTTTCTTGTTTCAAATTGATAAAGGCCCTGTTGCTGCATCTCATCCATACTTGGAACAGCAGGAAAAAAGCCAATGGAAGTATCAGCATTTACAACCGTGTTGATGACCATTTCATTTCCGTTGCGCAATACATGAAGGGCAATGCTGTCTCCAGCCCTGTTCAAAATGGCAGGCTTTACCTGGTCAAAAAAATAAATCTGCATGGAATCAATGCCAATGATTTTATCCTTGGCCAGTAACCCATTTTTGGCTGCAGCTGTTCCGGCACCAACTTCCCCTACAATACAAGGCACACGGGGCATCAGTAACACAGATCTCTTTCCTTTTTCAACAATTTTTTCAATAAAATTAACTGGAATAACAAGGTCTTTGACTTCGCCATCACGGTCTATTGTCATCTTCTCTCCCAACAACATGGCAGCATTGAGGTCTTCAAAATATTTGACAGGTTCGCTGTTGACAGAAATAATCTTGTCTCCGGTTTTCAGTCCCACTTCATTGACAACCGTATCTACCACCCAAACACCTTGGGTGAGGCTTTGGTTGGGCAATTTGGTTTCACCCCAGGTAAAGAGGATCATGGCGTAAATGAAAAATGCAAGCAACACATTGACTGTTACACCACCGACCATGATGATCAGGCGCTGCCAGGCTGGCTTGCTGCGGAACTCCCAAGACTGAGCAGGCTGTTTCAGCTGCTCCTTGTCCATGCTTTCATCAATCATACCAGCAATTTTGACGTAGCCACCCAAAGGCAACCAGCCAATGCCATATTCTGTTTCACCTTTTTTCTTTTTGAAAAGCGAAAACCAGGGATCAAAAAAAAGATAGAATTTTTCTACCCTGCATCCGAAGATTTTGGCAGGAATAAAATGGCCCAGCTCATGAAGAATAACCAGTATCGAAAGGGAAAGAATCAGTTGACCGGCTTGCAATCCAACTGCATTCCAATTGATATCCAACAGCACGTTTAAGTTCATTGTAAAATATTAGGATGTAAATATAAAGAATAAAGAGAGGGAAGACAACTGAAATGGGACAAGTGGCCGAACCAGCTTATAGATTGATCAATGTAGCCGCAAAATTCCGGGCTTCCCCATCGCTTTCAAAATACTCTTGCAAGGTTGGATTTTCAATGAAAGATACTTGGGCCATGGTCTGCTCAATCACTTCCGTCATGTCAAGAAAACCAAGCCTGTTTTTGAGAAAGCCGTAAACTGCGAGTTCATTGGCAGCATTGAGGATGCAAGGCATGTTGCCACCCTTGTGAAGGGCAGAAATGGCAAGGCCCAGGTTTCTGAAGGTCTTATAGTCTGGAGGATCAAAACTCAGGGTGGCAGATTTGGAAAAATTAAACCGGGGAAAATCATTGGGGATCCGCCGGGGATAGGCCATGGCATATTGAATGGGCAACTTCATGTCTGGTAGGCCCATCTGGGCTTTGATGCTGTTGTCCTTGAACTGAACCATGCTATGAATGATGCTCTGCGGATGGATGACAACCTCAATCTGCGATGGCTCCAAATTAAAAAGCCATTTGGCTTCGATCATCTCCAGGCCTTTGTTCATCAGTGTTGATGAGTCAATGGAAATCTTGGCACCCATGCTCCAGTTTGGATGGGCAATGGCATGCTCCCTTTTGACATTCACCAGGTAATTGGGCTTTTTGCCAATGAACGGACCACCGGAGGCGGTAAGGATGATTTTTTCGATGGGATTGGATGCTTCCCCCACAAGGCATTGAAAAATGGCGGAATGCTCTGAATCAACGGGGATGATCGAAACTCCTTTTTCAGCAGCCAATGCCATGACCACATCACCAGCTACAACCAGCGTTTCTTTGTTGGCCAATGCAATGTCTTTTCCGGTTTCAATGGCTTTCAGAGTGGGTTTCAATCCTGCAAAACCAACAATGGCAGCCATCATCAGGTCAAAGCAATCCATTGAAGCTGCTTCTTCAAGCGCCGCTTCACCAGACATGACGGTGATCCCTTTGGGAGAAAGGGCTTCTTTTACCAATGCATATTTTGAAGATTGGGTGATGACCACAACTGCAGGCAAAAATTCCAAGGCTTGTTCTATCAACAACTCATGGTTGGAATGGGCCGTAAGCAAGGTGGCTGAAAAAAGCGAAGGATTGGCCCTGATGACCTCAAGCGTCTGCGTCCCAATTGAACCGGTAGAACCAAAAAGACCCACCCGCTTCATCGAAGGGGGATTGATTCCTTCAGCGTCATACTGGTCTGAGAAGTCGAATTCCATCCGGTAAATTTATAGGTTGTTGGCCATCTTTTCAAGTTCTGTAGCAATCTTCCTGTCATTGCTCAATCTTGGCACCTTGTTTTGACCTCCAAGCTTGCCTTGAGAACGCATAAAATCAATGAAGGCATTTTTCTTGAGCGGGGTAATCACCAGCGGTTTAAGGATATTGCCCCTGACCAGGTCATCATAATAAATATTCTTTGAACGCATGTGCTGGTCAACCGCTGCAGCGAATGTGGCAAGGTCTTGCGGATCATCCTCGAATTCAACAAACCACTCATGATACGATCTTCCCTGGTCTTGCGTAACCATCGGGGCCACTGTAAATTCAACCACACGGATTCCTTTTTCATTGGCTGCTTTCATGAGGCTGTATTCCACTTCCTCGCCAATCACATGTTCACCAAATGCAGAAATGAAATGCTTGATACGGCCAGAAACGATGATTCTATAGGGATCAAGAGAAACAAACTTTACGGTATCGCCAATGTTGTAACCCCAGAGACCGGCATTGTTGTTGATAATAAGGGCATAGTTCTCTCCAATCTTCACATCCTTCAAAGACAGCCTGGTAGGATTTTCATTGAAGATCTCCCCGGCAGGAATAAATTCAAAAAAGATGCCTGAGTTGGTATTGAGCAAAAGCCCCTCTTCTTCCCTGGTGTCCTGAAAAGCAAAAAATCCTTCAGATGCAGGAAAGGTTTCTATGGTGTCTACTGTACGACCGATGCTTTCCATGAGCTTGCCGCGGTATGGGCTGAAATTAACGCCTCCATGCACCAATACACTGAACTCAGGAAACATGTCTCCGATTTTTTTTCCTGTTTTTTCCATCAACCTGTCAAAATACATCTGCATCCATGGTGGAATACCGCTGATGAGTGTCATGTTGCGGGCAACTGTTTCTTCAACAATTTTTTCCAGCTTGGATTCCCAGTCTTCGATACAATTGGTTTCAAAAGAAGGGAGCTGGTTCTTTTTCAGGTAACTGGGAATATGGTGGTTGACGATACCGCTGAGCCTGCCCGTTGGGATACCACCAATGCGGTCCAGTGTAGGAGAACCAGAAAGGAAAATCATATTGCCATTGGCAAAATCTGCATTTCCAGAAATGGCAATATAACAAAGCAAAGCATTTCTTGCCGTACCAATATGGTTGGGTATAGAATCAGCCGTGATCGGGATGTATTTGGCGCCAGAGGTTGTGCCGGAGGTCTTGGCAAGGTAAATGGGCTTGCCTGGCCATAGAATATTGGCCTTCCCTTCCTTGATTTTGGCGATGTAAGGGCTCAATTTTTCATAGTCCCTGATCGGAACCGCCTGTATAAAAGATTGATGGTCAGATACTTCAGCAAAATGATGTTCCTTACCAAATTCAGCAACCTTGCCCTTTTTTACCAGGGCTGTGAGGATATTCTCCTGATCTGCCAGAGCAGAGCGCATGGATTTTTGTACTTTTTTATAGACGATATTTGCAAAAGGCTTGGCCAGATACGATTTGATCTTCATATTGAATCATTCGTGGGAGTAACAAAGATAGGTTCCCCCACCCAAACCAATAGAAATAGCCTCCAAGAAATTTTAGTTTTAAAATTGGGGGAAAATTAAATTATGCTTACCTTCGCACTCCTAAATTTTGAATTATCATGTTTGCAATTGTAAAAATAGCAGGTCACCAGTACAAGGTTGAAGCCGGACAGCAGCTGTATGTTTCCCATAT
>CAILKQ010000123.1 GCA_903834825.1 uncultured bacterium
TTCATCAGGATGGATACCTGATTGTTAAAAACTTTTTTTCATCAGAAGAGATCAAGAAATTGTACTCCATCGCTACCAGTGATGTGGTTGTTAAAGACAATGCCACAAATGTCACAGACAGCAGTGGAAAGAATTCAAAACTTACACTTTGGTTTACACCCGGCGAAGATGTATACAGCATGATGCTGAGGAGTGAAAGAATGGTTGATGCAGCGGGAAAGCTTTTGGACAGTGATGCACCCGTTTGTCATTTTCATACCAAATTGATGCAAAAAGAACCAAAGGTTGGTGGGGCCTGGGAATGGCACCAGGACTATGGTTATTGGTACAAGAACCAGTTTCTATTCCCTGACCAATTGGTCAGCATCATGATTGCCTTGACTCCTGCCAACAAGGAAAATGGTTGTTTGCAGGTCATCAAGCGCTCTCATAAACTCGGAAGGGTCAACCATGGTTTTGCCGGTGAACAGGTAGGTGCAGACATGGTCATGGTTGATCATGCGCTTTCTACCCTTGAGCATGTTTATGTTGAACTGGAACCGGGAGATGCACTGTTCTTTCACAGCAACCTCTTGCACAGGAGTGAAGCCAACCTGAGCGATCAGCCCAGGTGGTCCATCATTTCATGCTATAACTCCCTTTCTAACCATGCTTTCAACGACTCCAGTACCTCCTGGAGAGAACCTGTTAAGATGGTCGCTGACGCGGCCATGATGGCTGAGTCAATCGGTGGCGCTGCTGCAACAGCTGATTTTCTGCGCAAGGAAGACGATCCCGCCCTCAAGGAGACCGGATGGGAAAAGGAAGTTAAAACCACTTAGGTTTTCGCCGCTTTCTTGGTAACTTTGCCCCATGATGACAAGCAGCCCCTCTTTTTTGTACGAAAAAGATACCCCTTGGGAAGATCTTGGAAATGGCGTTTCCCGTCAGGTCATGGGCTTTAACCAAGACCTGATGATGGTAAAGTTCAGGTTTATACCAGGTGCCGTTGGTGCTCCCCATCACCATGTTCACTCTCAGACTGCCATGGTGAGGTCAGGTGTTTTGGAACTGACCATCAACGGAGAAAAGAAAATCCTCTCTGCCGGTGATGGATATATTGTAGAGCCTGGTGTTGTGCACAGTGCCGTATGCATTGAAGAGGGAATGCTCATTGATGCTTTCAATCCTTCCAGGACTGATTTTCTTGGCAATCAACCATAATCTAAGGGTATGTTTGATCAGCTCCAATCTGGTTTTTCTGGCGAATTGTATTTCGATGACAAAGGGCTTGATGCTGCCATCAAAACCGTCTATGCTACAGATGCTTCTGAGTACCAGGAAAGACCATTGGCTGTTGCCATCCCCAAAACCATTGCAGACATCAAGGCGCTGATTGCCTTTGCCACAGAAAAAAAAATATCACTGATTCCAAGGGCTGCTGGTACTTCCCTGGCAGGCCAGGTTGTGGGCAGCGGCATGGTGGTGGATATTTCCAAGCATTTTACAGCCATCCTCGAACTTAATGAAAAGGAAAAATGGGTCCGCGTTCAGCCAGGTGTGATCAGGGATGATTTGAATGCCTTCCTGAAACCATTTGGCCTGATGTTTGGACCAGAAACTTCTACAGCCAACAGGGCCATGATTGGTGGGATGATTGGCAACAATTCCTGTGGACTTCATTCCATCATCTGGGGAACCACACGAGACAATCTCCTTGAAACAAATGTAATCCTGGGTGACGGCACGGAGACCGTTTTCAAAGGATTGACAAAAATTGAACTGGAAAACAAGTGCATGGGATCAGGAACTGAATCCGACATATACAAAGCATTGAAAGCGCTTGTTGAGAACAAGGAAAATCAACAAGCCATCGAAGAGGGATTCCCAAGAAAGGACATCAAAAGAAGGAATACCGGGTATGCACTCGACACGGTAGTGGAAATGTCCAGGTTCGAAGAGGGAACTTCATTTAACCTGAGCAAGCTCATTGCAGGCTCAGAAGGCACACTTTGTTTTATCACAGCAGCCAAATTGCAATTGCTGGACCTTCCTCCTTCTCAGGTGGCCATGGTTGCTGTTCACACCAAAACACTGCAAGATGCGCTACAGGCCAATCTTGTGGCATTGGAACATGGATGTGCAGCATCAGAGCTGGTGGACGATTTCATCTTACAGTTTACCCAATCATCTCCAGAACTTTCCCAAAGCCGCGCATTCATTGAAGGCGAACCCAAGGCCATCCTGATGGTTGAGTTCTTCAACAATAACCAACACGAACTGATGCTGCAATGCCAGTCATTGATCAGGGCATTGCAGGAAAAAAATATTGGCTATGCCTATCCCATCTTACAAGACGAGCAATGCAAGCTTGCCTGGGATGTGCGAAAGGCAGGGCTGGGCCTTTTGCGCAACCTTCCCGGAGATGCAAGACCAGTCAACCTGATTGAGGACTGTGCTGTAAGCCCCCAGGACCTTCCCAGTTATATTGCAGACTTTGAGCAGTTGTTGCAACGCCATGGTTTGCAGTATTCCATGTATGCCCATGCAGGAGCAGGAGAGCTGCACGTTGAACCCATCATCAACCTGAAAACCTCAGAAGGCATACAACAGTTCAGGCAAGTGTTGACGGAAACTGCGGCACTGGTAAAATCATACAATGGTTCATTGTCGGGAGAGCATGGTGATGGCCGCTTGCGTGGCGAATTCATTCCCATGATGATGGGAGCGCACAATTATGCATTGTTCCAACAGGTCAAGAAAATCTTCGACCCCAACAATATTTTCAACCGCGGCAAGATTGTGGATACCCCACCGATGGATGAACAGTTGCGTTTCAATCCGACAACCAAGGTCAAACCGATCAATACGGTCTATGACTACAAGGCGGTGGGTGGATACCTTAAGCTCACTGAAAAATGCAGTGGTTCGGGCGATTGCAGAAAAACTGAAATCTCAGGGGGTACCATGTGCCCCAGTTATATGGCCACCAGAAGTGAGCGCGATACCACCAGGGCCCGTGCCAATGTTTTGAGGCAATACCTCACCAATGAATCAACCAATGTTATTGATAAAGAGGAGGTAAAAGAGATCATGGACCTCTGCCTTTCTTGCAAGGCCTGTAAGTCTGAATGCCCGTCCAGCGTTGATGTGGCAAAGCTGAAGGGCGAGTTCATGCAGTCATATTACGATGAGAAAGGCGTTCCATTCAGGACAAAATTGATTGGTCATTTTTCAAGCCAGATGAAAATGGCCTCCCAGTTTTCAGGAATGTACAATTGGATGATTGAAACACCGGTCATCAGAAAAACAATGAACCGGCTGGTTGGATTTCATCCCAATCGTTCTTTGCCGAAAGTAGCTGGAACGACCTTGCGCGAATGGCATCACACGCGCATTTCAAATCCCTCAGGCAAGCAGGCTGACAACAAGGTTTATTTGTTCTGTGATGAATTCAGCAATTACAATGACGTTGAAATTGGCAAGCAGTGTATACTCTTGATGGAAAGATTGGGCTATGAAGTTCGCATGATTGAACATCCCGATAGTGCCAGAACATATTTGTCCAAAGGATTGATCAGGGAAGCCAAAAAAATTGCCAATGAGCAGGTAGAAATATTCTCCTCCATCATCAATGCCTCAACGCCCTTGATAGGGATAGAGCCCTCTGCCATCCTGGGTTTCAGGGATGAATACCTCGACCTGGTGGATCCAGCACTGCTTGATAAATCGAAGGAACTTTCCCAACATGTTTTTTTGTTTGAAGAATGGTTCATGCGGGAAGCTGACAAAGGAAAAATATCGACATCCTCTTTCACTGCTGCCAGCAAGAAGATCAAGATCCATGGCCATTGTCACCAAAAAAGCCAGGCGTCCATGACACCTGTCAAGCGTGCCTTGTCCTTTCCTGAGCATTACGAAGCCCGCCTGATTCCATCGGGTTGCTGTGGCATGGCAGGTTCTTTTGGCTATGAGCAAGAACATTATGATATTTCCATGCAGGTGGGCGAGCTTGTGCTGTTCAAAACAGTTCGATCGCTGGACGAAGAAACTGAAATTGCCGCATCAGGAACAAGTTGCCGGCACCAAATCAAGGATGGCACAGGCAAGCGCGCGCTTCACAGCATTGAGGTTTTGTTCAATGCCTTGAAAGAAGGTTAAGAAATTCCTATGTCATCCAAATAAACCGTTACGATGGCACCGCTGTATTCCTTTATTTCAATCGAAGTCAGGGTTGTCGGGTTGTTGAAGTTGGAAAGGGGGATTTCAAAAGTAGACCATGCACCTTCTTTCAACACAATTTGAAATGCCGTTGTGCTTACACCATTGATGATGACCCTTGCTTTTTTGCCCTCTGTTCCAGGTCCGCCAAAGACAGAAAATTTAATGGCGGAGTATCCTGTCAGACTTACAGCAGGAGCTGCTTTGCTCAGCCTGAATCCACCAAATCCTACAGTGTAGGCATTGCTGATGGAAGTGGTTCCTCGCTTAACAGGTGTGGTATTGTTGAGTATGGCTGTTGCGCTATACGAAGTATTTGACCAGCCTGTTTGCAGCTTTTCATCATAGATGATATACTTGAATCCAAAACGGATTGGTGAAGTTGCCATGCCTACGGGTGTGGTAACAGTGATAAATGCACTGGTTACGCCTGCAGGTACATTAACTTTTAGTTCTTGATTGCTTTTTGATACAATGGTAGCCACTGCATTGTCAAATTTTACTTCAGTAACCCCATTGAAATGATTGCCCGAAATGGTCACCACATCACCAGTCAAACCGGCTTCTGGATTGAATCCAGTAATGATTGGAGCTGGTTGCATGATTTTGAACCCATAAGTCGCAGTTCCGTATTTTGTTGTAACCGTGATGGGGTTGTTGATGGGGTCTGGAAGATTGGCAGGAATCTTTACCGTTACCGTGCTGTCATCTGCATAATACATTGAATCAGCCACCAAAACGGTATTGAATTCAACTTTAAAAGTGGTAGCAAGGTTGGCTCCTTTGATGACGATCCATTCGCCATATTTTACTGATTGAAGGGGCGTGCCGCGATTGGTTAAATCAGTTACGCCATTGATCAATGGCGGTGCTGTGTTGTCAATATTTTCTTTTTTGCAGGCGAAGAAAAAAACGGCCAACAGGACCACAAGGATCGCATGGGCGCATGTTCTATTGTTCTTTATCATTGTATTGAATTGAATGATTGAATGAATTGGATGATTACCAACCAGGATTGTTTTCCCTGATGGATTGATTTGAATTGAGTTCTCCCAGTGGGATAGGCAACAACAGATTCCGCTGGCTTCTCACCTTGGATATATTGTTCTGGCCCGCTGAAATCTTGTTCATCACCTGGAGATAAACATTCCAGCGCATCAGGTCGAAGCGGCGGATCCCTTCAAAAAGCAGCTCCCTCGCCCTTTCTGCCAGTACATAGCTTCTGAATTGTTCAAGGTTCATGGCTGCTGGAGCAGGTGTTGCTTTTGAGCGGCTCCTGACTGCATTGAGTTGTACATAGGCTTCCGGGGTAGGCGCTCCATTGGCTTCATTGGCCGCTTCGGCATAAATCAACAGGATTTCAGCATAGCGCATGATGGGATAATACGCGTCACTGTTGGCGAGCGTTGGCTCTGTAACATCAGCATATTTGATGACGTATGCCCTGTTGTCCGTTGTTCCATTGTTGTTGTAGGTGAGTCCATTCACCACCTTGTACAATGCAGCCTGGGATGAAGGATAGAAATACCTCGCCCCTGTATTGGTTGAGTAATTGTGGGCAATACCATCCAGGCCACGAAGGTCAGCATCTTCATAGTCGCTGTAGTGGTTGTTGGTGGCCCAAACAGCACCCCTTCCAAAAGTGGACAGTGCTGAAAAATAGTTGTGCAGGTTGTTGACAAAACTGGAGCCTGACATGGACTGTATTTGCCACATGTGCTCTGTATTGTTTCTTCCACTCTTGCTCCACAGCGTCTTCCAACTTGGAAATAGGCTGTATTCCTTGCTTTGGATAACTTCCATGGCCTTGTCTCTTGCCAATCCAAAATATTGTTTCGCATCTACGCCTTCATATCCTTTTACAGCAGTTTTGCCATAGCTGTAATTCCCATTGTCCTGGCCTCCACGAACAATCACGTTTCCGCTATTAACCGCACAGGATGCCAGTGTCAGGTAGGCTTTGGCTAGGAATCCCTTGGCCACGCCACGGGTGGCCCTTCCACCTTCCCCTGCTTTCGGATGACCTGCAGGAAACAACATGGTTTCTGCTTTTTTCAGGTCACTGAAAATGGTATTGTACACTTCAACAACAGTGGCCCTGGACTTGTTGATGTCGCTTTCTTTTGACAGTGAGGCAAGCCTCAAAGGAACGCCCCCGTATAGTTGCACCAGCTGAAAATATGACCAACCCCTGAGAAAATAGGCTTCACCAAGAATCCTGTTTTTGATGTCTGCATCAATATTCTGGTTGAGGGGTTCTACGTTTTCAAGCACGGTATTTGCCCTTGAAATGATCGTATAAAATCCAACCCATGGTCCATCTACACCCCAATATCCTTGGGGGTTTCCAGCTCCGGATGTTCCCAGGAACCAATCGGCGCCGGAAACATGGTCGTCATCCAGCATGGTCAGGTTCCAGATGGGTTGCAGATATAGGTCATATGTGTAGAGTGCACTGTAAACGCCATTGATGGCAGTTTTTGCATCGCTTTCATTCTTGTAAAAATTTTCCGGAGACAAGAAAGAATAGGGCTTTTCCATCAGTGCTTTTTTGCAGGAGGAAAGCGAAAAAATGACAAGAAAAATTCCGGTCATCCATTTGTTTGGTAAAATATGTTTCATTTTCACTTTGTTTAGTTGGACAGGTGATTAGAAATTGCAACGAATTGAAAACTGGAAAGTCTTTGCGTTGGGATAACCGCCAAGATCAACACCGAACAATGCGGGATTGTCTCCGTAGCTGTTGATCTCAGGATCATATCCGGAATATTTTGTGAAGGTGTAGAGGTTGTTTACCCCCAATGCAAGCCTGACTGCACTCACTCCCCTGATTGAGTTGGCGGGAAGGGTGTAGCCCAGTGTAACATTTTTGATCCTTACAAAGCTTCCGTCTTCTATGAACCTTCTGGTGAGCAACAAGTTTCTCCAGAACTGGCGAATGGCCTTGGGCCCGGTTGCAGCTGCATTGTTTTTCCCTTCTTGCCATGCACCATCCAATACTTCCTGGCTGATGTTTTTTGAGGTGCCAATGTTGCCATTGAATGCGGTATTCATGTTCACAATATCATTACCCTGCACACCGTTGATGAAAACGTTGAGTTCAAATTTCTTGTATTGAAAGCTGTTGGTCAACCCGAAAAAATAATCTGGGTTTACATCTCCAATGATCATCCTGTCTGTAATGGAGATGGATGATGCGTCCTTGTCGAGGTTGAGGTATTTGATTTCTCCAATCATTCTTCGGATGATGGATATGGGTTGATTGGCGTATGCTGGTGAACTCCTTACCTCGGCCTCATTGTCATAATATCCATCTTCCACATGTCCGATCAAGGCACCAATCGGGTAGCCCGCAAGCTGTACAAAAGGAGCATCCCTTGTGGAAATCCTGGAAGCATATTGTTCCTTGATGCCATCCCCAAGGCTCAGGATTTTGTTCCTGTTGAAGGCAATGTTCCCGCCTGTTTTCCAGGTGAAGTTCTTTTTGTTGATCACGTTGAAGTCCATGGATACCTCAAGCCCCTTGTTTTGTACCGATCCTGAATTTTTCAATTGGCGTTGAAAGCCAGTTGAAGAAGGGGTGGTTACATATTGCAGCAAATCATTTGTTTTTTTGAGGTATACATCAACATGAATGTTCAACCTGTCCTTGAGTATGCCAAGGTCAAATCCTCCGTTGTACGCGGTGGTGGTTTCCCACTTGAGCGATGCGTTGGCTGGTCCAGAATATACATCGTCTGCAAGACCGGTTTGGAGCGCACCATTGAAGGGGTAGTTGTAGACATTCAGTTTCGACAAAGATGCATAAGAGCCGATACCCTGGTTGCCTGTTTGCCCAAAACTCAAACGGAAGGTAAGGTTGCTGATCTTGTTCAGGTCCTTCATGAAGGCTTCTTTGTGTGCCTTCCATGCCAGGCCAGAAGAGGCAAATCCAGCCCACTTGTTGTCTTTGCCGAATTTGCTTGATCCATCTTCACGGTAGGAGAGGGAGAAAACATATTTATCATTATAAGAATAATTCATCCTTCCCAGAAATGATATCAAGGTTGATTGAAAGCGGTTGGTTGAAACGGGCATGATTTGTTCTGCCGCTTCCATGTTTTCATTCTGTAAGATGTCATTGGGGAAGGTTTTTGCTTCCACCCTTTTGTTCTGGCCATTGCTTCTTTCAAATGTAGATGCGCCGGTAACAACAAGGCTGTGCTTGTTGATTTTCCGGTTATAGGTCAGCAATCCCTCTGATACCATGCTGCTCCAGAGATTGTCTGATTTCAATCCCCATCCCCTGATGCTGAATCCTTCGTATACCGTTCTTGGATAATATTGGTCGCGGGTATTTGATCCATAATTGAATCCAAGGTTCCCCCTGATTTTCAGGTATTTCCCAAGGCTCGCTTCAATATAGTTGGAGGAGAAAATGTTAAGGGCCGTCACCTTGTTCAATACATTGTTGGTATAAATGACGGGATTGGTAATGAAGAAACCTTCGCCTGATCCATCATATTCCTCTACAGAGTCGATGGTTGCAGGAAAGGTGATGGCAGACCGGATGACGCCAGCACTGGCTGCATCAGACTTGTCAGTGCCTGTTTTCACGCCATTGGTGGTGGAATTGGAAACCGTATTGCTGCTGCCAATTTTGATGTTTTTGCCGATAATCCTGTAAAGGTTATAGCTCAATCCAATTTTCTTGAAATTGGAATTCTGAACAATTCCGCTTTGGTTCAGGTGGTTCATGGTAAGGCTATGGCTTCCGTTTTCAGAGCCACCAGAAACGTTTAAAGTATATTGTTGTTGGAATCCATTCCTGAAAATAGCATCCTGCCAGTTGGTAGTCAAACCCTTTAAGGGATCGAGGTTGGCATATGGCATGGTATAGCTAGTGCCATCGTACTTGTTGGCATTGAGGTAGGAGAGGTTTTGGTATGCGGCATATTCGTAAGGGGTGAGCACGTCAATTTTTCTGGTAATTTCAGACATGCCTAGGTTGGCAAGCAATTCAACCTTGTCTTTGCCAACCCTTCCTTTTCTTGTAGTAATTAATACAACACCGTTGGCACCCCTTGATCCGTAGATGGCAGTGGCGGAAGCATCTTTCAATACATCAATGGATTCAATGTCATTGGGGTTGATGAAGGCCATGACGTTCAGGGTCTGTTTCTCATCTCCACCAATCGAAGAGGGTGTGGAACCGCTGCTGGTATTGTTAAAGGGAACACCATCGATTACATAGAGGGGCTCTGTTCCTCCAAGGAATGAATTGGATCCGCGCACCCTGATGCTGAGGCCGGCACCCGGTGCTCCGTCATTTTGGGTAACATTGACACCTGCCAATTTTCCCTGGATGGCCTGAAGAATATTGGTTGGGCTTTCACGGATCAGGTCTTCGCGTGAAATGCGCTGAACGGCACCCGTTGCATCAGCTTTTCTGATGGTTCCGTATCCAACCACTACAACGTCAGACAGGTTGGTGACCTGCGTTTTCATGACAACAGTGATATTGTCTTTTTTACCGATGCTGATTTCTTCGGTTTCCATTCCTGAAAAAGAAATTGAAATGGAAGTTGCTTTGGCGCTGGGCTTGATGCTGAATTCGCCATTCTTTCCTGTAACGGTTGATGTTGTGGTTCCCTTGATGGTGATGCTGGCGCCAACCAGGGGCTCGCCGGTTTCTGAAAAGACTTTACCGGTGATGATTTTCGTTTGTCCGAAACTGTTGATGCACAGAAATAATGCAGCAACCACCATGAGGCAGTACTTTTTTGACATAAGCAATTGTTGATTTGGTCCTCAAGATAATGATTCCTAGTAAAAAATGCCGTTTAGGTGCCTTTATATCTCTTTATACTCTTTCACCGTGTTTTAGTAAAAAAAAAAGATATTTCCAAATTTAATTTATTTTTTAGTATATTTATAAGATGCAAACACTTAAACTAAACTGCATGAAACTGCTTTCGAATTTTTTCTGCTCATTGGTGTTGTTCTTTTCTCTGACACCAGCTCTTGCTCAGCAAAACCACATCATTAATGGTACTGTTACTGGCCCGAATAACGTGCCATTGGCTGATGCCAGTGTAAACGTCAAAGGATTAAAGCAAGGCGTAAAAACAAACGCAGCTGGTAAATTTACTATCAATGCTCCAGTTGGCCCCCAAACGCTCATCATTTCGTACGTAGGAATGAAAACAACCGAAGTTCCTGTTACAGCAGATGCCAACTCGGTTACAGTTTCTTTAATTGAGAGTGAGGGCTCTTTAGATGAGGTGCAAATTGTTTCCACAGGATATCAGTCTCTGCCAAA
>CAILKQ010000124.1 GCA_903834825.1 uncultured bacterium
GCCGCCGCATCCCAGGCATTCCAGAAATCTTTTGAATCGGTGATGTTTCTTGGGATCAGTCCGGTTGTTGTATCAGCATATTTCATCCATGCATTCACATAGGCAATGCACCGGTTGAAGCCCTGGTTAACGAGTTTGCCATTCTCCACTGCTTGCCTGAAATCGCGATCCATGGTTTGGGATCGGACTGCGGTGCAGGACATCAGGAGCAGCAGTGCAAAAAATAATTTCATCTTTAAGCGGTTGGTTTAAAATCATAAAGCAGGCAGACCATTGAAGTTACCCAATAAGTTTATGATCCGTATGCAGTGGCACTGAACTATTTTCAATAAATTGTTGTCCAATCATTCATCATCCTGCCAAGGGCAGGGGATATAATTTTGAACACATGACAGAGCAACTGAATGGACAACCAATGATCAGCTGGGGCATCATCGGTTGCGGAAATGTAACTGAACTGAAAAGTGGACCAGCATTCAACAAAGTGGCCCAATCAACCTTGCATGCTGTGATGCGCAGGGATGCCTCCAAGGCCGCAGATTATGCGGCGCGGCACCAAGTGCCTTTCTGGTACAGCGATGCAGCACAATTGATCAATGATCCAGCCATCAATGCAGTCTATATTGCGACGCCTCCAAAGTTTCATGAAGAATATGCAGTGGCTGCCTTGGAAAAAGGGAAGGCTGTTTACGTGGAAAAGCCAGTGGCCGTTTCTGTGGCTGCTTGCAAAAGAATGGCCGATGCTTTAAAAGCCAATGACGGAAAGCTGGTTGTGGCCCACTACAGGAGAGGCCTGCCCATGTTTTTAACAATCAAGGAATTGGTTGAAACGGGTGCAGTAGGCAAAATAAAAAACATCCGCCTGACCATGTTCCAAACACACAGGCCAGACATCGTTGGTAATACGGATTTCAACTGGCGTGTAGATCCGGAATATGCAGGAGCCGGATATTTTTATGATCTGGCCCCACACCAGCTTGACATCATTCAGTTCATTTTTGGTGAAGCCCTTCGCAAGGCCGGTGTGGCTGCACACCAAACTAATTTTTATGCAGCAGAAGATGCCGTTTCTGGCTTCATGGAGCTTCCCAACAATATCTTGTTTCAGGGAGACTGGAATTTTTCGATGCCTGAAATCATGAAGGAAGACAGCTGCCTAATCATTGGTGAAAAAGGCTACCTCAAGTTTCCTTTTTTTGGAACGGAGTTGAGGATTGTTACAGAAGCCGGCGCTGACCTGATGTCTTTTGAGCATCCGCAAAATATTCAGCATCCCATGATCAGCAAAGTGGTGGATTATTTTCTCGGACGATCATCCAACCCCTGCTCCATCGAAGAGGCATTGAAGAGCATGGAAGTGATGGAGTCATTTGTTTATGGAAATTAACATCGATCCATTCTATCTTATACACAACGCCAAGACCATGATGGGCTAAAAAGAAAATAGGCTTATTGTTTTATGTACCTTGCAGTCAAACCAAGTTGCATGAAATATTTCCTGCCTTTTCTTTTGTTATTGACCTTGCATGCTCAGGCCCAGATTGACCCCAAGACGGTTACCATTGCGCGGGACAGTTTTGGTGTTCCCCATATTTTTGCCAAAACAGATCCACAGGTTTCCTATGGTTTGGCATGGGCGCATGCAGAGGATGATTTCAAGAGTTTGCAAATGGTTGCACTTCCTTCCAAAGGCTTGATGGGAAGGGCTTTGGGGAAAGATGGTGTGGCGGGAGATTACGCCTTTGCATTGTTTCGCTGCAGGGAGATTACTGAAGAAAAATGGAACACACTTTCTCCTGCATTTCTAAGGCTTATAGAAGGATATGTGCAAGGGATCAATGATTATGCAAAGGCACATCCTGAAGAAGTATTGGTGAAACAATTGTTTCCCATGACGCTCAAAGAATATATTGCATCCTCCGTATTGGCATTGACGATTTTCAATGGCGGAGACAGGGCCTTGCGGTCCATCTTTGCCAACAATGTCAATCCACTGATTGATTATGATAAAATGGGCTCCAATGCCATTGCCATCCACCCCTCACGCACAACAACGGGCGAAGCTTTTTTGGCCATCAATGCCCATCAACCGAATGAAGGCCCAGAGGCTTTTTATGAGGCGCATGTCAACAGCGAAGAAGGATGGAATGCCTTAGGAGGCTTGCTGGCTGGAGGGCCTTGTATTTTGCATGGGGTCAATGAAAACCTTGGCTGGGCACATACGGTGAATTTTTGTGACAGGCTGGACATTTATCAGTTGCAAATAAATCCGAAAAACCCTGACCAGTATATGTTTGACGGCGTTTGGACCGATTTGGAGAAGAAAAAAATTAAGCTGCACATCAAGGGCGTTCCCATCCCTGTTTCAAGAGATCTGTACTGGAGCAAATATGGTGCAACGATGAAAAATGAGCAGGGAACTTTTGCCATCAGGCTCGGTGCCAACATGGAAATCCGCGTCCTGGAACAGTGGTATACCATGAACAAGGCGCAAAACTTCACGCAGTTTTACAAGGCCATTTCCATGCAGGGATTGTCCATGTTCAATATCATGTATGCCGACAGAAACGATACCATCTTTTACATCAACAATGCGCTGATGCCTATCCGTGATCCATCGCCAGCATACGATTGGAAGAAAACATTGCCCGGCAATACCTCAAAGACCCTTTGGACCAAGTTTTATGGCATCAGGGAATTGCCGCAATATGTCAATCCCTCCAGCGGATTTTTATTCAATACCAACCATTCCTCTTTTTATGCAACTGCTCCCGAAAACAATCTGCTGGCCAGTGCTTTTTCACCAACCAGTAATTGGGAGACCAACCACAACAACCGAAGCAAGCGCTTTCTTGAATTGATGCCATCTGCCGGAAAAATTGATTTTGATCGTTTCAAGCGGATCAAGTTTGACCGCCAGTTTCCTGCTGTTTTTGAATTCCCCTACAGCATTGACAGTTTGTTTCTCATGAAAAGGGCCAATTATCCGCAGTACGATACCCTGATGCGCAATTTACAGGAATGGGACAGGCGGGGCGTGCCTGAAAGCAAGGGTGCTGCTGCATTTTTGATGGTGTATGAAAAAGTGTCCAGGGCCATGCGCGGTAAGGACTCCAGGGCCCTGACCATGGCAGAGTGTGAGAAGTTGTTGCACGATATTCAGGATCAAATGATGAAAACATACAGCACCACTGATCTTGCGTTGGGTGATATACAGAAGTTAGTAAGGGGGGATAAGGAATTTCCCGGACCCGGTTTGCCTGATCTGCTGTCTCCAGAATGGGGTGTAGCCACGGCCAATGGCAAGCGCAAAATTACAGGCGGTGATGCGTATGTGGCATTGGTCCGTTTTCCTAAGCAGGGATTGCCCATCATTGAAACGGTGAATACGTATGGCGCATCAGCAAAAAAGGGAAGTCCGCATTTTGATGATCAAGTGCCCTTGTTTCTGCAACAAAAAACAAAAACCATGACCCTGGATAAATCAAAGGTGCTGGCAACTGCCAAAAGGATTTATCATCCGGGGGAGTAAGGCATACCTATATTGATCTCTTCTTTCACGCCAATGATATTTTTTCATCTTTTTCATGCCTCTAAAACTTTAACTAATCAATGGCCTTGTTCAAAAAATCTACCAGTGGCATCATGGTTTCAAAATGTGCTACGACTTTGTTTGCCAATTCCTTACTGGCAAGTTCTGTATCCTTCACTTCCGTCATTACTATAAAACTTTTCAGTTTCAAGATTTCTATGGCTGGGTTTTCAGCTTCATAGCCCTTTGGGGGTCTCGTCAATTTTTCGCTTTCGCTCAGTGATCCGAAACTGTTTTTGAATTTTTTCTTGTTGATGATCTTGTCGAATGCTTCAAAACCATAATCGATTTCCTGCCTGATTTTGTTCAACTCAGGTGCCATGGGCATCCAGAATCCTCCGCCAATGAAGCTTGCCCCAGGTTCAAGGTGAAAATAATAGCCGGCACATTGAACTTTTTTACCACCCTTGCTGAAACTGGCGCCCATGTTGGTTTTATAAGGCGCCTTGTTTTTGCTGAACCGTACATCCCGGTTGATCCTGAACACGCATTGTTTGGGCTCAAGGTCTGCCAGGCTTGTATCAATTTTTTTCATCCTGCCCAATATTCCCCCAACAAAATGCAGGTAATTGTCCTTTGCCGCCGTATACCGTTGCCTGTTTTCGTCAAACCATTCTTTGCTATTGTTCTTTTTAAGGCTGGTCAAAAATTGTATGGTAGAGGAATCGATCATTGTTCTATTTTACTTTTGGGTGATTTACAGGTCTAATAGGATATAGCATTAATTTACAAAGGTAAGCCACCGGCCATTTACTTAACTTGAAACATGAAACTAACCGCCACAACCCGCATCCTGCTGATATCTTCAAGCCTTTGGTACTTTGGTGAAGGATTGTTTGGTCCTCTTTTTGCTGTATTTGCTGAAAAAATTGGTGGGGATCTCCTCGATATTACCTCTGCCTGGGCGCTTTACCTGATTTCTACTGGTATTTTTTATTTTTTATTGGGAAGATTGATCAAAACTTCAAAATACAAGCATCATTTTTTAGTGTTTGGTTATGGCCTGAACGCACTGCTCACTTTTGGCTATATTTTTGTTGAAAACACGTATCACCTGTTTGCCATTCAGATTGGCCTGGGTTTTGCCGAAGCCTTGTGTACTCCTATCTGGGACTCACTTTTTGCCTCCAATATTGATGACAATGAAGACCTTTCTTATTGGGGACTTGCCAATGGGCATTCTCATTTTGTGTCAGGAATTGCTATCGGCATTGGTGGATTGATTGCCAATTATCTTTCATTTAACGTCCTCTTCATCATCATGGGGGTCGTTCAGCTCATGGCTACTGCCGTACAGGCAAGGTTATTGTTAAAACGCTAACATTGAGTAGTTGTTACCGCAGATTGGTTTGCAGTTTTCAGCGTCCATTGCTTTTGAATTCCCTGAAAAATCATACATTTATTTCTTTGATGTGCATTTTACTCAACCCGTTTCAATGAATAAATTCAATGTTTTCTATGTCTTCTGCCTACTGCTCATCAATGTCTCATTGAATGCCCAGTCTTCTGCTGAAGAACAATGGGAGTCGATGTTCAATGGAAAAGATCTTAGCAAATGGAAGCCTAAAATCAGGAACCATGCAGCGGGCGACAATTATGGAAACACCTTCAGGGTAGAAGATGGCAAACTGGTTGTCAGATACGATGCCTACGATACGTTCAATGAAAAATTCGGGCACCTGTTTTACTACAAACCTTTCAGTTATTATCGCATCAGGCTGGAATACAGGTTTGTGGGTGATCAGGCCAAGGATGGTCCGGGTTGGGCCTTGCGCAACAGTGGCATCATGGTACATGGACAAACCCCTGAAAGCATGGGAAGAGACCAGGATTTTCCTGTATCCATCGAGGTGCAGTTGTTGGGTGGAGATGGAAAAAACAAAAGAACAACCTGCAATCTGTGTACACCTGGAACCAATGTGGAGATGAATGGAAAACTTTTTACCCCACACTGCATCAACTCATCCTCTGAAACTTACCATGGAGACCAGTGGGTCAGGGCCGAAGTCCTGGTCTTGGGTGATTCTGTAGTGAAGCATTTTGCCAACGGCATGGAAGTCTTGTCTTACCAAAAGCCCCAGGTGGGTGGCGGAAATGTGGATGGTCAGGAAGTCAAGTTTGGGTTTCCAGGAAAAATGCTGACAGGGGGGACCATATCATTGCAAAGCGAGAGCCATCCTGTTGAGTTCAAGAATATCGAAATCTTAGACCTTGAAGGCTGTATGGATCCCAAGGCCATCAATTATAAATCCTACTATATACACTCAAAGCCAGCGGATTGCAAGTATAAAAAGGGAAAATGATTTGATGCTGGCCTCTAAACAAAGTTCAAATAATTAATCAATATTTTTTGTACTGCTCCGGGTCCAATGCTTTGGGCCCCCACTGATCAAAGAATTCCAGTACTTTTCTTTTGCTGTAAGATTTGTCTTCCTCAAGGTAGGCACTGTTTTGGGTGTGCATCCTATTGCCTTTGGCATCCAGCATGATGAAAACGGGGAATCCAAACCGTTGGGGATAGCCGAATTTTTTTAGAACCGAAGGGTTGCGGTTTTCCGGGCTATAATTCATGTGGTAGACAATGAAATTCTTGTTCATGGCCGAGTCAAGTTTCTCATCCTTGTTCACAAAATCATTGAACCTTGCACACCATACACACCAGTTGCCACCAATCTGAACAAATACATGTTTGTTCTCTTTTTTGGCCTGGGTCAACACGATCTTCAACGCTGAATCCACATTTTCATAAGGGTTGTACAACTTGAAGTTTTTCATGTCTTGGGCGTAGGTCAGCTGTGTCATGAGGCTGAGGCAAATGATGAGGAAGTATGATTTCATGTTGGATGTATTAAATCTGATGGAAGGTATTCATTTTTTATTGGTAACTCCGGCCAAGTGTATCACAAGCGGCTTTCAGCAGGGAGGTATTGTCGTTGGAATCCTGTCCCATTTCCCACATCATGATACCCGATCCCTGTGTATTGCCCAGGATTGCTTTTTTCTTTACCGTAAACTGTCCGTTATAGTAGATGGTGTATGCTGGAAATCCAACTGCTGAAACTGTTGCTGAGTCAGCATTTGCTGCCCCACCTTTGCCAAGAATAGCAGCATAGGTCTGTATGGTGCCTGTTTGTGTAATACCACTTGGACGACCGTAGGCAGGAACTCCCAGGACGGCTTTTCTTTTTGGCATTCCTGCTGTATTGATCCAGTAGTTCAAACTGGTCTCTGCCATCTTGAAGTCACTATGATGCCTGTAGGGCGCGGTTGTACTGAAATCATCATAGGCCATGATGTTGAAAAAATCAACCTGTTCTCCTTGTATCAATTCCTTGGAAATGGCATCCCTGTATTGGCCTGCATACTTACCGCTTGTGATGGCGGTAGACAAATAATATTTTCCGTCGACATGCAAACTATCGCCCAATTCTTGCATGAGTTTTGTGAATGTTGCTGCGGTGCCATCTGCAGTTGAAGGGTATTCCCAGTCAACATCAATTCCCTGCAAAGCATTTGTTCTAACCAGCAACATGGCTTGTTTCACAAATGCATTTCTTCCAGCAACAGTGGAGGCCATCTGTTGCCAATCTGTTGTCGTTCCGTTGATCGATAGAAATACTTTTGCCCCATTGCTCTTGGCCTTGTTTGCAACAATCCCAAACACAGTTGGACTTTGTATCACAATATTTCCGTTGGCGGACACAGTGCCAAATGCATAGTTGACCACGTTGCACATTTTGAACTTCTGGTCCGGGATGGCATTGGGGTCACGGTAGGAAGGAAAATATCCTGCGACAATGGTTCCCAACGCCGGTGGCGCTTTGATGACAGGCGCAGGTATGACAGGTGTAGTTCCTCCACCCTGCGGAGGTTTGATTTCAGCTTTTTTACAGGCATTGAATATGGCAGCAATCATGATCCATTGTGCCCAGCGCTTGTATTTATTTGGTTTCATCTTCATATCAAAATCCAATTTTTGCCTCATTGATCCGTTCTGTTGGGTTCATGATACAGGTAAGCATAGAACCGTCCTTGAAGAGTTCAACAATGCGGTAGCCTTTGTAATCGGTTCCCCAGTTGCCGCCAACATGGCTGTCAAACATGTAGGGAATTCCATCCTGCCACTTGATGTTGTCCTGGTCATGTTCATGGCCATGGAATACAGCACGAATGTTTTTTTGTTTTTTGACCAGGTCTACAAATGGGGTTGATTCAATGGCATGTTTTGTCCACTTGATGGGAGGGATGTGGATGAACAGGAGGATGTTTTCTGCATCCTTGTGTTCTTCAAATTTTTGGGCCAGCCATTCCAGATTGGGAGGGAGGTATTCCCCTTTCTTGTTGGATGTGGTAGCGAACAAGAGCACATTTTTCTTGATGACAACATCAAAGTTCAATGGGCTGTTCCATGCAGTTTCCCATTCCTCTTTGGTGGCCAGATCATGGTTGCCTTGCGTTACATAGTATTTGAAAGAAAGTTTGTCCAGTGTTTTTTTTGCATCTCCAAAATAACTGATGTCATCGTGTACGATATCACCATTGATGACACCAAAATCAAATGCATTGGATTGGTGCATGGAATTCATGTGCCCGACTGCTGTGTCGAGGTATTCCTGGAATGGGGTTTTTGCCTGTCCGAAATGGATGTCTGACCCAATGGCAAAACGCAGGATGGGTTTTCTTTTTTCAAAAGCGCTGAGGTCTGTTGCAAGCAGCGATTTGCCATTGACAAGCAGGATGGCAGTAGAAATGCCTTGAATAAAGCGCCGGCGATTGATCATTGTTTGTTCTTTTGGAGGGCAAAAAATACAACAAAATTGTCAATTGCTGGCTTGTTGAAATGGGTTACTGGTTAGAGAACACTTTTTTGAGCAGATCAGTGGTTCTGGCCAACGGATCTTTCCTGATATTTTTTTCTTCCATGGCAATTTGGGTAAAAATTCCCTGAAGGGCTTTCTCGGTCACATACCCACTGAGGTCTGGGTTGATTTTTTGAAGACTGAATTTATTGTAGGCGTTGATCATTGTTGACCAATATTTTGTTGCTCCGGTTTTTTCAAGGGAACGGTAGATGACAGGCTTGAACGCTTCCCCCAGTGGTGCAGTTGTTTTGCTTCTCAGAAATCCTGTGGCAGCGGTATCTGCTCCCTTTAAAATGCCAATGGCATCATTGACATCCATTTGCTTGATGGCATTCACGAAAATCGGAGCAGCCTCCTTGCAAGCCTCTTCAGCACCATGGTTCATGCTGGTGATGGCATCATCTACCATATTTCCCAGTCCTGCGCCGCGAAGCACTTTTTCTACCTTTTGCGCTTCCGCCGGCAGGATTATTTTCAAGAGTGGATTGCCCAGGAACCCATTTTCTTTAGAGAGTGCAGCAGCACCTTTTTCAGCCCCAATGGCCAGGGCTTCTTTTAGACCCGATGCAATGTCTTGTGCACCAAGCTGACCATTTCCAGCAACCGTCTCCTTGGCCTTTTTGATCAGGGATTTCAGTTGTTGGGCATTGGCTGTAGCTGTTGTTGTCAGGAGGATCAGGAGGGAAATAAATATTTTCATGGGATGAATTGTTCTGTTTCTGCAAAATTACCAAAGCCCTGCCATCCATCGATGGTTTGGATAGCCACTGTTTGGTTAAAGTTGAAGCTGTGTTAAATAGTGTCTGATTGATGTACCAGTTT
Organism: uncultured bacterium; assembly: GCA_903834825.1. GTDB lineage: Bacteria > Bacteroidota > Bacteroidia > Chitinophagales > Chitinophagaceae > Pollutibacter. The sequence continues at coordinate 9,277 of CAILKQ010000124.1, forward strand.
ACCCTTGATCATGGTCATCTTTACATTGATCCTTTCATCAAAGACCAGCAAGTCTGCATCCATGCCAACTTTTATGGCGCCAATCCTGTCATTCATTTTGATGATCCTGGCCGGTGTGGTTGTCATCATGGTGATGGCATCGTGCAAAGAAATTTCAGCAAGATCAATCATGGTGCGCACCAATCGATCGGTGGTGGCAATGCTGCCGGCAAATGCAGAACGATCGGGCAATTTGGCGACACCCTCTTCAGTGATCACTTTCATACCCGTATGGATATTCCCCAGGATATACTCTCCCTCAGGCATCCCAGCTGCCCGCATGGAGTCGGTGATCAGTGCAGTATGGTCAGGTCCTTTGATCTTGTGGACCAGTTTCAGCAAGGGAGCTGGAAGGTGCACGCCATCGGCAATGATTTCCACATCCAGTGCATCATGAAGGTATCCAGCTTCCACCACACCCGCATAACGGCGCGCATTGCGCCGCACAACACCAGACATGGCAGAGTAAAAATGCGTGAGCAGGCTATAGCCATTTTCAAAAGCTTCGAGGGCTTCTTCGTATACCGCTTCGGTATGCGCCATGGAAGCAATGATGCCGCGTTCATGGAGGATTTTTCCAAAGGCAATGGCTCCTTTTCTTTCCGGGGCAACACTCCATCTTTTGATGGACTTTGAATATTCCAGGATTTCCATGTATTCTGCTGGGTCTGGGTCACGGATGTACTTGGGGTCTTGTGCGCCCCGTTGGTTCATGGCGAAATAAGGACCCTCCAGGTGAAGGCCTACAAAACTGCTGCCCTGCGTATTTTTCTCTTTTGCTTTTTCATAGACATCCAACACCTGAAGGATGCCTTCTTTTTCAGCAGTGGTGGTGGTAGGCATCATCGAAGTGGTGCCATGTTTTGCATGGATGGCGGCTATTGCTAAAAATGCCTCTTCTGTGCCATCCATGAAATCATGCCCGCCTCCGCCATGCACATGAATATCTACAAAGCCAGGTGAGATGTACTGGCCATTTGCGTCAGTATGTATTGCGTCAGGAAAAGAAAGATCCCCTGCTTCAACAGCAATGATTTTTCCATCTTCCACAAGCACTGTTCCGTTTTCAACAATGCGGTTGGGCAAGATTATTTTTCCGTTGAATATCCTGTGTCTTTGGTGCATGTTGTTGCGTATTTCCTTTGTTGCAGTTGAACAAAGGTTGTGATTTTATGCATCAGACCTTTAAAAATATTTTCTTCTGGTAAAGAAAATACAAGAAAATCCATTTGATGAATACCACTGAAATAGCCATGGCCACTGCATTGTAGGGGTCGCCCATGAGATCGCCCAGCCATTGAAAAAATCCCTTGTTGGCATATGACCAGTTGATGAATTTGCCTGACATGTAAATCAGGATGGAATTCATACCAATCACTTTGAAAAAAAATGCCCATTTTGTATAACCACGCACATCAATCACCCAATAAAAAAGAGCAAAAAGCAAAAGACTGAAGCCTACTGTATGCATCACAAATGAACTGGACCAAAGGTTTTTGTTGATCGGAAAGTCGAGGCTCCAGACTTGGGCAATGATGAGTGCGCAAATGCCTGCAAGGGCCATCATGGTTGATTTTTTCAGGGATGAATGCATGTGGTGCTTGAGGTAGTTTCCTGTGATGATACCTGCCAGGGCAGAGCTGATGGCAGGTATATTGTTGAACAGCCCCACGGTATCATGGATGCCCCTTGATAATTTTCCCGGAAGCACAGTCCTGTCGAAGTAAGATGAGAAATTGCCCGCTTCGGTGAGGTCTCCAGGCAGAAAACCCGGAGCCGAACTGAATTTCATCAACAACCAATATCCAACAAGCAGTGCAGTGAACCAGATGACCTGCGTTCTTTCTTTGGTATAGAGATAGATGATGGCACCCAACATGGTGGAGATGCCAATCCTGCCCAAAACACTCATGAAGCGTATATCGCTGATGGGTTTGAGCTGCAATCCGTTGTTGTAAATGATTCCCAATACAACGAGGATCATTCCCCTTTTGATGACCCGCCAGAGCAACGCTTTCTTGGGCTTGCCCTCTTCTATCGCTCTTCCCAATGCATAAGGCGTGGAAACCCCAGCAAGAAAAATGAAGAGCGGGAAGATCAGGTCATAGGCTGTAAATCCATTCCATACCGGATGCTCAAATTGGGCTGAAAGCCCTTCCCAGAAAGGATGATGGGTGATGGATCCCATTTTATGAAAAACCTCTTCGGCACCAATAATCCAAAACATGTCAAATCCCCGCAGGGCATCGAGGGAATAAAGCCTTTGTTGGATAGATGGCGAATTGTTCATGGCATTCAGCAGTTCGGTTTCTTGAATATAAGAAAAACAAGGCTTTTTTACGTGATTTTTTGATGAAAAAACGGGGATAAAACAGCATAAAAGCATGCTCCAGCATTGCGCCCATATTTTCCTCAATTGTAATTTTAAGGTATAGAATAATGTTCACAAAAAGAGAACATTTGAAAAAAACTATTATCTTTGCATGAGGGTTCATTTGATAAGGCGAGCATCATTGGAGGAATATGGGTTGCTTCACCCGTTGTCCAGAAATGCATTGAAGGAATTGGTTGTCAAATTAAAATATGCGAATTGGAGTCTTCCAATTGATATCACAAAAACTTTTCCAGATGCTGATATCCTAGGAAAAGGATCAAGCAGGGTGATTTTCAATATCAATGGGAACAGATTTAGGTTGTAGACAATACACCATCAATATTTTTTAATCCGATGAAAGAACTAAAATACACAATCATCAAGTCTAAGCTGCAATACAATGAGTATTGCAAAATATTGGAAGACTTCGTTTTTCGAAATTCTAAATCCGCCAGAGTTCAGGATGAAATTGAGTTGTTAACCTTTTTGATTGAAAAATGGGATCAAGAACATGGCCAGTTTATGGATTTGGATCCCGTCTCATTGTTGAAATCCTTTATGGATGCTCACCATATCAAAGCAATCGAACTTTCAGGTATACTCGGCATCAGCAGAGGGTATGTGTCTGATATACTGCATTACAAAAAAGGCTTGTCAAAAGAAGTCGTTCGTAAATTGTCATCTTATTTCAAAGTGCGCCAGGATGCATTCAATCGGGCCTATGACCTCAAGCAGCAAAATCAACTTCAAACATCTTCCTAAGCTAAATTAAACCTTCGGCTCCCATCCCTTTTCGTATTCTCTGCTCCAAAGCTTCATGGCATCCTTGTCATTGAGGATCCTTCCGTTGCTTGGATCGATCTTCAGCGCCCTTCCTGTGCGTTGGGAGATGTTTCCCAATTGAACCAGCAGGGTGCTTTGGTGCCCGCTGAGGATATCAGAATTCAATTTTGTGCCTTTTTTGATGGCGCTGAAAAAATTCTGGATGTGCATGGCGTCCAGTTCCATACCAGGGCCGGACCTGTCAAGGGCATTGGCGGTGATATCATTTTTGACTTCTTTCACCAGCTTGCTTTTCAGGTCAAATATTTTGTAGGCATTGCCGCTTTCGATCAGCAAAGAGCCTGTTTCTCCATAAAAAATAACACCAACAGGGCTGCCTTCGATATTCTTGCCATTACAAGATCTTCCTTCCCAGCTGATGAGGGTATTGTTGGCGAATTCCAGATCGATCACCTGTGTGTCGGGCGTTTCCCAATCATCCTGGTAACGATAGCGTCCACCGGCAGAAGTTACACGGGTCGGATAGTCAACACCCAAGCCCCATCGTGCAAGGTCGACCATGTGCGTGCCATTGTTCAGCGCCTCGCCAGTTCCCCAATGCCAGAACCAATGCCAGTTGTAGTGGATCAGGTTGTCCTTGTAAGCTTTTCTGGGCGCAGGTCCCTGCCAGAGGTCATAGTTCAGCCAAGTGGGAACTTCAGTGACCTTTCCCACACCGATCGATTCGCGGTTGTTGGTATACCAGGTTTTTGCATAATAGGGTCTTCCAATCACGCCTGCATGCAACTCATGGATGGCAGCAATCACATTGGGCCAGGACCTTCGCTGGTTGCCCATTTGCAGCAGTTGCTTGTGTTTGGCCGCAGCCTTTACAAGCATCTCCCCTTCATTTGGATTGTGGCTGCAGGGTTTCTCCAGATAAACATGTTTTCCCGCTGCCACGGCCAGCATGGCGGCTGGTGCATGCCAGTGGTCTGGTGCGGTAACGATCAACAGGTCAAGGTTTTTGTCTTCAAGGGCCTTTCTGAAATCGCCCTCTGCCTTTGGCTTCTTGCCTTGTATTTTTTCAACGGCGGTAACGCATTTGTCCATTGCACGCGAATCCACATCACAGACATACATCAGTTCACATTCTTTTTGTGAAGCGAAGTTGGACCCCACAGCCAAGCCACGGCTGTTCACTCCCATGACAGCAGCAGTAATCTTTTCATTGGATCCCAGGATATTACGGTACTGACTGGCAGAAAACCCGGGAAGGATTCCTCCAAAGGCAATGGCAGCAGAGGCTGCAGATGTTTTCTGGATAAAACTTCTTCTCGAACGACTCATGAGGGAAGATTTAATTGTTGAATGATTTTGTTGGCTTTTTTGAGATGGGTATCGTAAACATCCTTCAATTGAATGGCCTTGCCGCCCTTTCGTTTGCTTTCGTCTGAGGCCTCCATGAAGGTATAGATTTCCAGTGTTTCTTTTGGAGAGATGGGAAGGTTGCCAGTTTTGAAAAAGGCGATGATCCTGTCGAGGAGGTTGTCGTATCCCTTGTAGGGGCCCAGGGTGATTGGTCCCTTTTCTCCATAGGCTGTCCCACCATATTCATGTTTTCCTGTCCGCGTACCGCGGAAGGTCCCAATCCTGCCATCTTCCCACATTCCAACCACTACTTCCGTTCCTTCGGTTTGGGTGCGGGTAAGGGATTGGCATCCTGTTCCCATGACCGTGTAAAGCGTTTCAACGCCATGGATGCCATACCAGAACAAATCGGGATGGGTGGGTTCGAGGGTTGCCGGACTGAAACAGTCAGCCCCCAATATCTTTCCGACCTTGCCCGAAGCCGCTTCCTGTGCGGATTCCATGTACCGCAGGGATGAGCTTGAGAAAAAAGGAACCTTGAGTTTTTCGGAGATGGCGTAGAGGGCAATTGCATCTGTGAGGGTGCCAGCTACTGGCTTGTCGATGAAGAAGGGTTTGCCTGCTTTCATCACCTCCAGTGCCTGTTGTAGGTGGGGTCTGCCATCGTTGGTTTCCAACAGAATGAAATCAACTTTCTTCAGAAGATCAGCGATCGAGTCAACAATCTCCACGCCCATTTTCTTCACTTCCTCAATATAGCCAGGGATTCTTTTTGTCGAAGATTCAATATCGGCGCTTCCAGGTGGATATGCTGCCACTACCCGAAATCCTTTGTATTTGTTGGCAGCGTTATTAGCATTCAAAGCCTTGGTGAAGGCGATGCTGTGGGAGGTATCGAGGCCGATGATGCCAATCCTGCCGGAATCTATAACAGTAGTTGAGGCATCAACAGGACTGCTCCAAGATGTAAGCCCCAATGCCATTCCAGACATGCCGACATCGCGCATGAAGCGCCTGCGGTTGTATCCATTCATATGCAATCGTTTTAGCAGCCTAAGTAATATACAAATAAAAAGACAATAGCGGTCACTCACCATCAAAGGTCTATCCGAAGATTCATTTTAGCAATCCTGAACCCCTTGCTTTTTAGAAGCCTTGCTTCTTCTGAATCTTCATTCAACAATGGATTGGTATGGTTGAAATGAATGAACATGATTTTTTCTTTCTCTTTGGCAGGAAGTGAATCGAAAAGCTGCATGCTTTCCTGCACCAACGGATGGGGTATTTCTGCGATGTTGCGGTTGCCCACTTCTGCTGCACTGAAAAAAGTGCCATCGATCAGCGCATGATCGACTTCTTTGATGAGGGACACAATAGCTGTTTGCCATTTTTCCCACTTGTCTATATCTGGGATGAAGAGCAATTTTTTGCGCGGGCCTTCAATGATGAATCCCACCGTTTCAGAAAACTCATCCCGGTGCGGTACAAGAATGGGCTTTACCTTGAGCGATGGGCTGATGTTTTCCCATTTCCCTTCTGACAAGGGGTTGATCTGAATGTTGTTCAGCGAGACCAGCTGACTCCAGGGGCCATTGTTGTCCAAAAAGCTTTTCA
>CAILKQ010000125.1 GCA_903834825.1 uncultured bacterium
ATGAACTTCAGGATCTATAACAGGTTGGGGCAGGTTGTCTTTGAATCAGGTTCTCCATCTTATGGGTGGGATGGAAAATTCAAAGGAGCCCTTCAACCCATGGATGCGTATGCATATACGCTGATTGTGGAGTTTGGAGATGGGACCATCGTCAACAAAAAAGGAGATATAACATTAATCAGATAGTAAAATAAAATTCAAGGAGTTGAAATGATGGGTATAAAATTGAAAAAATTGAAATCAATGGTCTTGGTCATATTTGTCATGCTTTTGCATGCACAGACAGTTGCCCAGGATCTTCATTTTTCTCAGTTTTTCAATTCACCGCTTTCAACCAATCCTGCCAATACAGGGTTCATTCCTGCCGCAGATTATCGCCTGGGGGCGCATTACAGGGAGCAATGGGCATCTATTCCTGTTCCATACAAGACAATAAGCATATTTGGCGATTTTCAGTTTTTGCGCGACAGGTTCAGGAGTGGCTGGATGGGCCTTGGGGGAATGATTTTACAAGATGTTGCAGGAACAGGTAACCTCAGGTCAACCAAGGCCTATGCATCAGTTGCTTATCACCAGATGTTGGGATCTACAGGGTTGCTGTCTGCCGGGTTTAATCTTGGTTATGCGGGCAAACAAATTGCTGCAGACAAATTAACATTTGACAACCAGTGGAATGGCAGGTTTTTTGACGGAGCTACTCCTAGCGGAGAAATCTTCCAAAGCAACGCGATTGGATATTTTGATTTGCAGGCTGGGTTAAATTATGCCTATTTTCCCAGCGACCGTGTATACCTCCATGCGGGGTTTAGCATGCACCATCTCAACAAACCCCAGGAAACTTTTTTTGCTTCGACTCCCAATTATGACAATACCATCTCCCCAAGATCCATATTTTTTGCGGATGCAGTCGTAAAATTGAACAACCGGGTTATTGTCACACCCAGCATTTATTACAGCCAACAGGCAAAGGCCTCAGAATTTGTTGGTGGGCTGCAACTGAATTACAACGTTGTAGGCGCTGGAGATCAGCAACTCATCGGTGCGATGTTTTTTCGCCCTGGAGACGCTTATATTCCAATGATTGGTTACCAATGGAAAAGTTTCAAGTTCATGTTCAGCTATGATGTATCCAACTCTCCTTTGAAGTACTTTAACAACAGCAGGGGTGCGTCAGAAATGTACATGCAATATGACGGCATCTATTCCACCATGTATGGCGGTGGCAGGCAGAGCATGTGCCCTACTTTTACAACTGGCTTTTGATTTTCAGGTCTTCGGCGAGGGCAGCAACCAAATCTACAGGGTTATCGAATGTGTTGATCCTGGTCCAGAGCGGATCATAGAGAAAACCATTGGAGGAAAGCAGTTCCATGTGTTTGATAAGGTGATCATAAAAGCCTCCCGAGTTGAGGATGTAGATTTTCTTGTCATGGATGCTCAGCTGGTTCCAGGTCAGCATCTCAAACATTTCATCCAGGGTTCCAAAGCCACCGGGTAAAACAACGCCGGCAATACCCATTTCATACATGGTTTTTTTTCTTTCATGCATGTCTTTGGTGATGATCAGTTTGGTGAGGCTTTCATGCTCATGTTCCCAGGCGAGCAACATTGCTGGGATTACGCCCGTAACACTGGCTCCATTGGCAAGTGCACTATTGGCAAGATCTCCCATGATGCCTTTTTTTGACCCACCATATACAATGTCAAAGCCACCAAGGGCCAATTCCTTGGCCAATGTTGCAGCATCTGAAGCATAAATTGGGTTCGTCCCATATTTGGAACCACAGAACACAGCGACCACTTGGCGTATGGGGTTGGTCATTGGTTTTTATTTCTTCTTGTAATCGCCCCTCTTCCAGGACCGGATGAATTCTCCCCAAGCAAAGGGGTTAAAGATGTTCATGGGAGGGGCCTGGCCGGTATAATAGTATTTTTGGGCACTCTTGGCAAGGTTCATGTTCACTGACTCCTTACCGTCATTGGGGAGGGTTCGCATGAGCATTCTTCTTGTTGCCATGTCAGTATTCCTTCGGGCAATTTCAATGTTGTCATCTGGTACGTCTGTACTCACAAAATCCCTTTCAAACTGCTCCCTTGATGGCCTGGGCTTGATGATGGCTGCAGGAAGGAAAGAAGTATCATTGATCATCAATTGGATGATGCTGAATTGATTGCCTTCCAGTTCGGCGGGGATCTTCGTGATCTTATTTTTGAAACCAATGCAACTGAACTCTATTTCATCCCCCTTCAATACCACAATCGAGAAAACACCCTGACCATTGGTGAGGGTACCTCTGCCGGTACCTTTTACCAGTATACTTACGGCAGGAAGACCCCGTAGGCTGTCCGCTGTCATCACCACCCCATAAAGCTGTACCACTGAGTCCCTAAAAGTTTCAAACTGTGCCTTCGCCGCAAATGGCATAAAAGCCATGATCAAAAGGGATTGCCTGAGTAGTTTTTTCATCCAATTCATTCTTTCACAAATTAAGTGCATCTTTTCGACAAACAAAGTAGCATATGATTGGTTATTTTTGCAGTTCCACTTATTTTTTAACAATTTATATTTATGGGTACAGAAGAGGTATTGAAGGCTTTGGGCAATGTTCAGGAACCGGATCTGAAGAAAGACCTGGTTACATTGAACATGGTAAGAGACATAATTATCAGTGAAAATTCAGTTGAGTTTACCGTTGTGCTGACAACGCCAGCCTGTCCGATGAAAGAGTTGATCAGGCGTGATTGTGAAAAGGCCATCCATGACCATATGGATGAAGGCCTCGAGGTCATCGTTAATTTTACTGCCAATACAAGCTCCATCAGGGTTGACCTTACTTCCGTACTACCCGGAGTAAAGAATATCATTGCCGTGGTGAGCGGAAAGGGGGGAGTAGGAAAGTCTACCGTTGCTGCAAACCTTGCCATTGCTTTGTCGCAACAGGGCGCCAAGGTGGGCCTGATGGATGCTGATATTTATGGTCCAAGTGTTCCCATCATGTTTGGTGTGCGTGGGCAAAGGCCATTGATGGAAAGTGTTGACGGCAAGGACAAGATCGTGCCGCTTGAGCAACATGGTATCAAACTCATCAGCATCGGACTCCTGGTGGATGAAAAAAGTGCAGTGGTCTGGAGAGGACCCATGGCCAGCAGTGCTATCAGGCAGTTTGTTACGGATGTGCATTGGGGAGAACTGGATTACCTCGTCATCGACATGCCTCCCGGCACAGGAGATATTCACCTGACACTGGTCCAGACCATTCCTGTCACCGGTGCTGTGGTGGTGACCACACCGCAGGAAGTTGCCCTCTCAGATGCCAAGAAGGCCATATCCATGTTCTCGCAAGCCCAAACAAAGGTTCCCATCATTGGACTGGTGGAAAACATGGCCTGGTTTACCCCCGCAGAACTGCCGGACAGCAAGTATTATATTTTTGGAAAGGATGGCGGCAAAAACCTGGCCGATCAATTGGACATGAACTTCCTTGGACAAATACCACTGGTTCAAAGCATAAGGGAAGGGGGCGATAAAGGCAGGCCAGCCATGCTGGGGGGTGATGCCCAAACCCAGGAGGCGTTTTCAGCATTTGCAGCGGAAACCATCAGGGCCATTGCCGTGGCCAATGCGAAATGATGATAAGAATGTCAATGCTATGTTGTTGGCCTATCTTGACAGCTTTGCAGACTGATCAGGGGCATTGAGTTTAAAACTCTGTCTTTTTTCATCCATTTTGATATGGATGATATTGGTGTGTTCTGCTTTATAGTCGTACATCAGGGTAGATATTACTTCAATGGATTTGACTCCGGAGAGCTTTGTGGAATTATAATACACCCAAACAACTTCTTTTTCGATTTCGTATCCCAGGAAGTTGATTTGTTTTGGTTTTCCATTGATCAGCACCTGCACATGCTTGTTGAAATAGATGTTGATGGCATCTCCAGTAGATTTTTTCTCTCCGGATACCACATCATATTTTTTTCCGGAAAATTTCCTCAATGCCTCTTCAAGGTCATCTGGGAAAAATTTGGTGGCAATGCCCAGTTCTTTTGTTTTGCTGCTGTATTCCAGCTCAGTAATGGCTACAAAAAAGGGATGGGTACTTCCCATCAACAATGGAATTGCCAGCAAAAATAAAAAATAGGCCAATCTTTTCATGGACTACAAAAGTCTGATTAATTTCAGTTCATACAACACATGAAGGATTTTATATTTTATTTCAAGATCGGCTGGTTCCACATCATGAGCACGGCCGCTACAGACCACCTTTTTTTTATAGCCGTTTTGGCCATCATCTACAGTTTTGCAGACTGGAGAAAGGTCCTGGTCCTGATCACAGCGTTTACCATCGGACATGCCATCACCTTATTCTTGAGTGTTCTTGAACTCATCAATTTGAATATTGATTGGGTTGAATTTTTGATTCCCTGCACAATCCTGGTCACTGCAATGATGAATTTGCTCTTTCAAAAGCAACAGGTTGCCAGCCATGCCATCCAATATGGCATGGCCCTGGGATTTGGGCTGATCCATGGCCTTGGCTATGCCAATTATATCCGCATGATCTTGTCTGCCGATCAGCAATTGCTATGGGGCCTTTTCAGTTTTAATATTGGGCTTGAGGCTGGCCAAATTGTGGTGGTCTGCCTTGTGCTATTGACTGTTTGGGTATCATCAATGATACATGCAAAAGCCCACATGCGTTGGGTAAGTTTCGTATCAGCTTTTGTGTTGTTTTTTGCCCTGAAGCTGGCCTTAGAACGGTTTCCTTTCTAAGGTGTACTTGGTGGAATCAACCTTTGTTTTTTGCATCCCATCGCCAGAAAAACAATGATTAATAGTATATATTGCAGAATTAAAAGATGAAAAGCTGCTCTTTTGGTTATAGAAGTCAATAATACAATGCCTACAGTATGATTTCGGCACCAGCAAACCAAATGTGCAGTGTATTGTTTTAAAATGATGATAATTGGTAAAATGTAAATTGACAATCATGAATAAATCCATTTTTATTGCCTTGATGCTGAGTTTTTCAGTAATCGCAGTTTATGCTCAACCGCTTCGCAATGCAGGTTCAAACCATGGTAATAGGTTTGAACAACTTGATTACCTGTTGCAGGATCCTAATGAGTACAGAACTGCCAGTGGTGCTCCAGGACCAAAGTATTGGCAGCAGCGTGCCGACTATGATATCAATGTTGAAATCAATGAGGAAGCCAATGTGTTGACAGGTGCTGAAACAGTCACGTATTTCAACAACTCTCCTGATATCCTGACCTATATCTGGTTGCAGGTAGATGAGAATTTTCATCACCCCAACAGTGAAAACAATTACGACAAGCCATCAAGCATGGGCTCAAGGCTTACCCACCAGCAGTTGCTGCAAATGAATCCCAAAGAACACCTGAATGGCTATGGGGTTAATATCACTGCATTGACAGATGCCACTGGCCGACCCCTGACCTACACGGTTAACCAAACCATGATGAGGGTTGAAATGCCTATTCCCCTGAAGCCAGGACAGAAATTTGTTTTCAAGTGCAATTGGAATTATAAAATTCCTGATAAACTGACCCGCTATGGCAGGGGAGGGTATGAGTACTTCGCTGAAGATGAAAACAATCTCTATTCCATTGCACAATGGTTTCCCCGCCTGGCTGTTTACAGCGATTTTCAGGGTTGGCAGAATATGCAGTTCAGTGGTGGAGCGGAATTTGCCCTTACTTTTGGAAACTACAAGGTGAACATCACAGTGCCTGAAGACCATATCGTTGCCGCTACTGGAGAGTGTAAAAACCTCGCCACTGTCTTGACATCTGCACAGATGGCCCGTTGGCAGCAAGCCCAAACCGCCACTGAGCCTATTGAAGTGGTTACCCTGGCAGAAGCCATCGAGAATGCAAAGGATAAATCCAAGGGAAAGAAGACCTGGATGTATGAAGCCATCAATGTTCGCGACTTTGCCTTCAACTCATCCCGCCGTCTTGTATGGGATGCCATGGCTGCCGATGTTGAAGGAAAGAAAGTGATGTGCATGAGCTATTATGGAAAGGAAGCGTATCCGATCTATAGAAAATATTCAACCAAGGCCGTATACCATACCATCAAAACCTATTCAAAATTCACCATTGCCTATCCTTATCCTGTGGCCATTTCAGTGGAGGCATCTATCGGAATGGAATACCCGATGATTGCCATGAATTATGGGAGGGCTGAAAAAGATGGCACCTACAGCGAGGCTACAAAATATGGTGCGATCGGTGTAATTATTCATGAGGTGGGACACAATTTCTTCCCCATGATCATCAACTCAGATGAAAGGCAATACTGGTGGATGGATGAGGGCTTGAACACCTTTGTACAGTTTTTAACGGAGCAGGAGTTTGACAACAATTACCCTTCTCGCCGTGGTCCTGCACACCTGATTGCAGACTACATGAAGCTTCCGAAAGACATGCTGGAGCCCATCATGACCAAGGGCGATAATGTTGCCAGCGTTGGATCAAATGCCTATGCAAAAGCAGCAACTGGGCTGAATATCCTGCGTGAAACCATCATGGGAAGAGAGCTGTTTGATTATGCTTTCAAGGAATATGCAAGAAGATGGGCTTTCAAACACCCAACACCCAATGACCTGTTCAGGACATTGGAAGATGCAAGTGCTGTAGACCTGGATTGGTTCTGGAGGGGTTGGTATTTTGGTACTGAGCCAGTAGATATTGCCATTGATTCGGTGAAATGGTTCAGGCTGGATGCGAACAAAAACTTGGCTTCCATGAAGGCTCCGGAATTTGAAACCATCAGCAAAGTCAGAAACCGTGACGATAAAAATTTGATTTACTATACCAATACCGACACAACCCTGCGCGATTACTATTATTACAACAGGGCTGCTGATGCAAAAATGTTTCAAGACATGGCACAGCAACAGCTTGATACACAAAAAGACAATGCCAATTATGCTGCCTGGGAAGACAAGCATTTCTATGAACTGCAATTCAGCAACAAAGGGGGAATGGTGATGCCGATTATTGTAGAATGGACGTTTACGGATGGCAGCAAGGAAGTAGACAGGATTCCTGTTGGCATCTGGAAATTGAATGAGCAAAAAGTGACCAAGTTGTTTGTCAAGAACAAGGAAGTTGCAGGCATCAAATTGGATCCCATGCGCGAAACGGCAGACATCAATGAATCCAATGGCATGTGGCCTGTAAGGGAGATGCCCAGCAGGTTCCAGTTGTTCAAGGGCGCTTCTACCATCAGCGGTTTGGGCGCACCCAGGGGTGGCGGTCCATCAATCAATGCCATGCAGAAAGCAAAAAAATAGCTTATTTCAGCCAGGAATTAAATTCTTCCTGCGTTACGAGGCCTTGTTTTCTTTTAACCTCTTTGCCATTTTTGTAGAGGATAAAAGTTGGCAAGGCCTCTACTTTTAGGGATTTCATGAGGGCTGTTTCAATGCCGCCATCCATTTTTACCAGGGTGAGTTTTTTATTGTTCTGCTTCATGAAAGCATCTAAAACAGGCTCCATTTTTTTACATGGAGGGCACCACTCTGCCCCAAAATCAACCAGCACGATATTCGTGCTCCTGACCTGCCCTTCGTAGGAGGCCATGCTGGTTTGCTTGGCATTGGGATCAACCCCTACCAAAGGTTTGCTTTCTCTTTTCCATGCATTGATGCCGCCTTCAAGATTGATCACATTGTAGCCTTTGGTGCGCAAGACCTCTGCTGCAGCCCCGCTTCTCCCACCGCTCAGGCAATAGATGTAAACAGTTTTGTTTTTGTCCAGGTGGGAGGTCCTGTCATTGAATTCATTTTTGTCCAGCCAGTTGGCTTGCAATGCGTTGTTGATATGACCGCTCTTGTATTCATCTGCTGTTCTGACATCAAGCACCTGGATCTTCCCGGCACTCATTGCTTTTAAAAAAGCGTCAGGATTGATGGCATTTGCTTGTTGGCCATTGAGGGAACAAGCGGTGATCATGAACAGAAAAGCGGAGAGGAAGTATTTCATGGTAGTATTTTTACAAAAGTAGAGCATTGCTTTAACTTGCCTGAATGTCTGATGCCAAACTCATTATGTTCGATAACCGCCTCAAGAAAGTATACAGGATCCTGAGGAAACAATCAAAGCAGCAGGATGTTTCCTGTTTTCGTTTATATGACCGTGACCAAAAACATCACCACCGCAACCACTCCATTTGATTTCAAAGGGAAGTTGTTGCGGTGGAGCTATATGATTGCTAAAGAAGACTAGCTTACAATCTCAACAATCTCTACATCAAAGGTGAGGTCTTTTCCGGCCAGGAAATGGTTGGCATCCATGATGATCACCTCATCTTTCACTTCCATCACTACAACCGGAACAGGCTGTCCATATTGGTTTTGAAGGTTCAGCTTCATGCCCACTTCAACTGCCATTCCTTCTGGAATATTGGATAATGGAAATTCAATGATCGCGGTCGGATCTTTTTGTCCGTATCCATGATCAGGATCAATCAGGATGGTTTTCTTTTCGCCTACAGCCATGCCAACAACGCCGGCATCAAAGCCTGCAATCATTTGGCCTGCGCCAACGGTAAATTCCAATGGGGCACGTCCTACTGAACTGTCGAACTGTGATCCGTCTTCAAGTGTGCCAGTGTAATGAACCCTTACTACGTCTCCGCTTTTAACTTGCATAATTTGTTTTTTAAATGTTCCATTTCAACTGGGGAACCTGCCTGCAAATGACAAAAAACGTCATTGGGCGCTGGATGTTTCAGCAGAAATAATTCGGCAAAACTACCTTTATTCTTTTATTTTTATTGAAATAAAGCCCTAAAAGATGAGAAAGTTTATCGTATTGGTTTTGCTGACTTTCACCATGCTTGTTTCTACAGCACAAACTGCTCCAGGTTTGGTTCAGCCGGGCGCAGCCAACCTGGATCAATACCTTCCCTTGTTGAAAGGAAAGCGGGTAGGGCTGTTTGCCAACCAAACATCCATGGTTGGGGATGAGCACCTGGTGGATCTGTTGATGGGAAAGGGGATTAAAGTGCAGCTCATCTTTGGACCTGAGCATGGATTTCGGGGCACGGCTGATGCAGGTGAAAAGGTTGGCAATTATGTGGATGAAAAAACTGGAATCCCCGTGGTCTCTCTTTATGGCCCCAAGCGCGGTCCTTCAAAAGAAGACCTTGAAAACATCGACCTGCTGCTGTTTGATATCCAGGATGTAGGTGTTCGTTTCTATACGTTTATCTCTTCCCTTGAGGCCTATATGGAAGCGGCATTTATCAACCAGAAACCCCTGATTCTGCTCGATCGTCCCAATCCCAATATCCATTATGTGGATGGGCCTGTGTTGGACACCGCTTTTCGTTCTTTTATTGGCATGCAGCAAGTGCCTGTAGTGTATGGCATGTCCATTGGTGAGTATGCACAAATGCTTGTCGGTGAAAAATGGTTAAAACCCGCTGCCATCAAAGCGTATGGCCAAATGAAGGGCGAAGGCAAACAGCCCATGAAAATTGTAGCCTGCAAGAACTATTCGAGAAAAAGTGTTTACGACCTTCCCATCAAGCCCTCTCCAAACCTCCCGAACCTGTCTTCCATTTACTGGTATCCGTCCACCTGTTTCTTTGAAGGCACTGTATTGAGCGAGGGCAGGGGAACAGCAGCACCATTCCAAATCTTTGGTCATCCTTCATTGCCGTCAACGATGTATGCATTTACCCCCAAAGCCATGCCTGGAGCCAATTCCCCCAAATTAAAGGATCAGCTTTGTTATGGATGGAATGTTTCTGGTGAACCAGCCTCCATCAGGTCAAGACTCAACAACCAGTTGAATCTTTCTTACCTCATCGAGGCTTACCGGTTGTTTCCAGCGAAGGAAAAATTCTTTATTCTCCCCAAGTCGGGTGATGCCCGTGCCTCTTTCTTCAACAAACTTGCAGGCAATGCAACATTGATGGAGCAGATCAAAACGGGCATTGCTGAGGATGAAATCAGGAAAAGCTGGGCCCCGGGTTTGATGGCTTTCAAAAAAATCAGGGCAAAGTATTTGATCTACCGCTAAGCATGATTTTCGGCGATTTTAAGCCGACTGTATTCAATCCCTCAACTTATCAATTACCTTTGTATTACTATGGATGTGAAGGATTGTAGAATTGTTTTCCTGGGTACACCTGATTTTGCAGTTACCGTGCTGGAGAAACTGGTAACTGAGGGTTGTCAGGTTGTGGGTGTTGTCACCGCCCCAGACAAACCGGCAGGAAGGGGCATGCAGCTGACCCAAAGTGCAGTCAAAAAATTTGCCATTGAAAAAGGGCTGAATGTCCTTCAACCCCTCAAGTTGAAAGACTCATCCTTCATTGATGAACTAAAGGAACTGAAAGCTGATGTTCAGGTTGTTGTGGCCTTCAGGATGCTTCCCGAAATCGTTTGGAACATGCCATCCATGGGCACCATCAACCTGCATGGCTCCTTGTTGCCCAAATACCGTGGTGCAGCACCGATCAACTGGGCCATCATCAATGGTGAAAAAGAAACCGGTGTTACCACCTTCAAATTGAAACATGAAATCGACACGGGAGATGTGTTGATGCAGGAAATAATCCCAATCTCCGAAACCATGACTGCCGGTGAGTTGCATGACACCATGAAAGGAATTGGCGCCAACCTGATCTATCAAACCCTTGATCACTATTGTTCAAATACTTTGATGCCCAAGCCACAGGAGCAATTCAATCAAATTAATTTGGATGAAATTCCCTCCGCACCCAAGTTGCATACAGATACATCGCGGATTGACTGGAATATGCCTGCCAAAAAAATGCATGATTTGATCAGGGGCTTATCGCCATCCCCCGCGGCATTTACACACATGGACGGCAAGCTGCTTAAAATTTACAGTGCAACTTATACAATCGCTGACACAGGCCTCACTGCAGGAGAATACAAGACAGATGGAAAATCATTCCTCCAATTTGCTGCTGCAGATGGATGGGTAAGCATTGTAGAACTTCAGCTTGAAGGAAAGAAAAAGATGGAGGTGGATGCATTTTTGAGGGGACACCGCATCCATCAATTGTAGTATTTCCCCAACAACTAAATAGAACTATGAAACAGCTCGTAGAAAGGTTCATGCATTACGTTACCATTGATACACAGAGTGACCCTGAGAGCCATTCCTTTCCTTCTACCGAAAAGCAGAAAGACTTGTCATCCTTGCTGGCGGCGGAGCTGGTTCAAATGGGTGTTGCAGATGCACACATGGATGAGTGGGGATATGTGTACGCAACCATTCCTTCCAATACGGACAAAGATATTCCCGTGATTTGTTTTTGCTCACATGTAGATACAGCACCTGATTGCAGTGGTTACAATGTCAAACCTATTTTGCACCCGCATTATGCTGGGCAGGACATCATTCTGCCAGATGATCCTAGCCAGGTCATCACCACCAATGAGCATCCGTACCTGCTGCAAAAGATAGGCGATGACATCATTACTGCCAGCGGTCTTACGCTGCTTGGTGCCGATGACAAAGCAGGGGTTGCCATCATCATGGAATTTGTTCATCGGTTGGTCAATGATCCATCCATCCAACATGGCAAGATCAAAATATTGTTTACGCCAGACGAAGAAGTGGGCAGGGGGGTTGAACATCTAGACATGCAAAAGCTTGGGGCTGATTTCGGGTATACATTGGATGGCAGTGAATTGGGCTCATTGGAGTTTGAGACTTTTTCGGCCGATGGCGTTGAGATCATCATCAACGGCATCATTGCACATCCAGGCAGTGCAAAAGGGAAGCTGGTAAACGCCATCAAAATTGCCGCTGATTTTGTGGCTGCTTTGCCCAAGGATACCATGGCGCCGGAGGTTACGGAAGGAAGACAGGGTTTTTTTCATCCAACCGATATCAAGGGAGGTGCAGAATCGGCTACCATAAAATTCATCATCCGGGATTTTGAAACGGCCAGGCTTGCCGAACATGAAGCTTTGCTGGAAGAGATTCTCAAGCGCGTGATGGCCTTGTGCCCTGGCGCCAGCTACCAGTTTAAAGCGAAAGAGCAGTACCGCAACATGCGGGAGATCCTTGATCTGCATCCTGCTGTTGTTCAACACGCAGCAGATGCCATCAGGGAATGTGGTTTAACCCCACTGTCTCATCCTGTGCGTGGGGGTACCGATGGATCAAGGCTTTCTTTCATGGGGCTTCCTTGTCCCAATATTTTTACCGGCGAAATGGCGCTTCATTCAAAACAGGAGTTTGTGAGTGTGCAAGACATGGAAAAAGCAGTTGATGTGTTGGTAAAGCTGGTGCAGCGCTGGGAACTTTCTGCAGGGGTATCAATTTTACCAACTTCTTAGTAAATAAAGTTGCATCTTCATCATGCCATCTGGCATTCTGATTTTCAATAATTTTGTTTAAACAGTATTTATGTCAATCAACTTTCTTCAGATCAATACAGGAACTCCGGTTGATCCTGCCGCCACGGCAAAAGCATCAAGCCCCATGCACCTTTGGGATGTTTTGCAATCCGGCGGTGCCATCATGATTCCATTGGCATTGCTATTTGTTCTTGCTGTATTCTTTTTCTTCGAAAGGTATATAGCGATCCGGAAAGCGGGTAAGATTGATGAGAATTTCATGCGCATCATCCGTGATCATATTGTCAACGGGAATATTGTTGCTGCAAGGGCCATGACAAAAAATACCAACAATCCTGTTGCACGCATCATTGATAAAGGAATTCAACGCATCGGAAAACCCATTGATGCGATTGAAAGAAGCATGGAGAGCATCGCAAGGCTTGAAATGTATAACTTGGAGCGAAACCTCAGTGTATTGGGTGTGATTTCAAGGACGGCTCCCATCTTTGGATTTGTGGGAACCTTGGCAGGTTTGATGCAATTGTTTTTTGACATCAACACCACTGGAGAGTTTGTGTTGAATACGATCGCAGGCGGATTGTATGTTAAGCTGGTTACATCGATCTCCGGTTTGATCATTGGTTTGATTTCTTTTTTGGGCTTTAGTTTTCTGCATACCCAAATCGATAAAACAGCCAATAGGATGGAAGTAGCGGCTGCAGATTTTCTTGATATTCTCCAGGAGCCAACAAAATAATTCAACCGGTCATGCAAATCAGAAAAACATACCGTGGCGAAGCAGAGGTTTTTACAGAAGCCTTGAATGATATTCTCTTCATTCTGTTGATGTTCTTTTTGATTGTCGCAACCTTGGCTAACCCCAATGTAATCAAGCTTTCCCAGCCCAAATCACAGGGGGATACCAAGGCCAAGCAAACAGTTGTGGTCTCTATTGATGCCAATAAACAGTTCTATGTGGGCACAACGCCAGTAAGTTTGGATTCATTGAAGGCCGCATTGTTGCCCATCATTTCAAAAGAAAAGACGGAACTACCAACCATTGTCATCAATGCGGATAAGACGGTTGAGATTGACCTTGTGGTAGGGGTCATGCGCGTTGCAAAAGAGTTAGGGGCAAAAACCGTGCTCTCCACTGAAAAGCAATAAATCAAAGCGAAGCGCCTGCTCGTCTTCCCATGACAATTCTTTCTTTTTCCTGAAAATCTTTTTTAACGACAATATGCTCAAATCCATTTTCCTCCAGCAGGGCTGCCACTTCCTGCGCGTACAATTCATGGGTTTCAAAAAACAACATGCCACTCCTGAGCAAATGCTGTTCAGAAAATGCAATGATTGCCTTGTAGAACTGGAGGGGGTCCTCATTGGTTACAAAAAGTGCAGCATGGGGTTCATGGTCAAGCACGCGATCATCCATAGCTGATCTATCTGCAGTGGGAATATAGGGGGGATTGCTGATGATGAGGTCAAAAGCTGGCAGAAGATCAGTTTTGACTTCTTTAAGGATGTCTGATGCAACAAAACGGACTTCAGTGTCTAACAGTACCGCATTTTTTTTCGCAATTGCAAGGGCACCGTTGTATTTGTCTACAGCCCAGACGTCCCAATCAGGAAAATATTTTTTCAATGCAATGGCGATGCATCCACTGCCGGTTCCAATATCAACCATTTTGAAGAGGTGGTCTCCATCGGTGGAAATGTCTGCATACATTTTTTTGACTTCCATCACCAACTCTTCAGTCTCTGGCCTAGGAATCAAAACATGTTCGTCTACCTGAAGCCGCATGTCACAGAACCATGCATGTCCGAGTACATATTGTGTTGGCCTGCCATGCAGGAGCTCTTCCTTGCAGTGGGTATACCTTTCAAGTTGTGGTTTGCTGAGCAATGCATCATGGTGGACGATCCGTCGAGACCTGTCCCATCCCGTGATGTCTTCCATGATAAGGTCGGCAATATTAGAAGCCTCCCTGTTTTCATAAAGGGGCTGAATGGATTGCTGCAATTGGTGGTATGCTTCTTTGATGCGCACGTTCCAAAAGTAAAACAATTAACTTTGCTGGTGCAATCCTTTGGGAACCTATCAGCTGAAAACTGATAAATCCTTTTTTTGGACTGTTCATGTCACGCCATAAACCATGCAATGGAACGCGATCCCAATTATTACCAGACCATAGAACAACATGCTTCAGCAGAATTTTCTGACAGGGGGAGTAAGTTTGTTGGACTGGCGTATCCTGTTTCATCCATTGAGAAATTCAAAGCCGTATTGAATGGTGTCAAAAAAGATCATCCCAAAGCCTCTCACCATTGCTTTGCTTATAGGATTGGTGCTGATGGCATGACCTATCGGGTAACCGATGCAGGTGAACCTTCAGGAACTGCGGGAAGGCCCATTTTGGGTCAGATTGACAGCAAAGGATTGACCAATACCTGTGTGATTGTAGTGCGGTATTTTGGAGGAACCTTGCTGGGTGTACCGGGTCTGATCAATGCCTACAAGAGCGCTGCTTCCATGGCTTTGCAATTAACGCCACTCACCAGAAAATCCGTTGAAATTTCCTATGAAATCCAATTTGATTATACGGTAACCAATGATGTGCTAAAGGCGCTGCGAAGGTTCAATTGCAGCATCCTCAGACAGGAGACGCAGCTGTTCTGCCTGTATGATATTGGTGTTCCTAAAATTCACGAGAATGAATGCATGAGAATGTTGCAAGATGTGCCTGGATTGGTATTAAAAAAGAAAAGCGATTCATTGTGATGAACCGCTTCTTGTATTTTCTTTCAAAATTTATTTGGTTTCATTCATTTCTTCGTCAACCAAAACCCTTCCACAGTTTTCACAAACAATGATTTTTTTGTGCTGGCGAATCTCGCTCTGGCGCTGAGGAGGAATAGCGTTGAAGCAACCGCCACATGCATCACGCACAATTGAAACTACTGCAAGTCCGTTGCGGAAATTTTTTCTGATTCTGTCAAATGAAGTGAGGAGCCGAGCATCAACAGCAGCACGGGCCTTTTCAGATACAGCCCTGCATTCTTTTTCCTCTTTCTCTGTTTCAGCAACGATTTTATCAAGCTCACCCTTTTTTACCTTGAGGTTTCCCTCTTTTGTTGCAATATTTTTTTTTGCTGCTTCAAGGATTCTTGCCTTGTCAGCAATTTCCTCATTGGCATCTTTGATATGTCGCTCTGCCAATTTCATATCGAGCGTTTGGTTCTCTATTTCCTTGTTGATGGCTTCGTATTCGCGGTTGTTTTTTACATTATCACTTTGCTTCTCATATTTTTTGAGCAAATCTTGTGAATTAGTAATCAACGCTTTCTTTTGCTCGATGAACTCATTGATGCCGTTGATCTCTTCCTCAATTCTTGTTTCCCTGGCATGCAATCCCTGGATTTCATCTTCAAGGTCACGCACCTCAATAGGAAGTTCACCTTTCAGGATTGCAATTTCATCCAGTTTGCTTTCAACCTTCTGAAGATTGAGCAGGGAAGCAAGCTTTTCTTCTACTGAATATTCTTTTACAGTTGCCATAATGAGTTATAAAAAATAGTTGACAGGATTGGTATAAATACCGGTTTTTAGGACGGCAAAGGTAGGGAATTTTTCTTTTATCACCCTTTCCAGAAGATCTGATGTGTATTGTTCGCTCTCAAAATGCCCAATATCTGCCAAAAGCATCCGCCCTGCGGGCAGAAAAAAATCATGGTAGCCCAGGTCTCCGGTAAAATACAAATCAGCTTTCATTTCTAAAGCATTGTTTATCAATGATTTGCCAGATCCTCCACAGAGGGCAATTGTGTTGATGATTTTTCCTGTGAAAGGGCTATGCCTGATGGTGCCCGTCTTAAAGATGGACTTCAGCATAGACAAAACATCTTTTTCAGGGATCGGTTCTGGGAGTATCCCGATGGCCCCTGCACCCAAATCATGGAACTGATTTTCTAAAGGGACGATATTGTATGCAACAGTTTCGTATGGATGTGCGGCTTTCAAGGCCTTCAGCACCTGGCTTTGCAGATGAACCGGAAAAATGAATTCGAGCTTTTCCTCTTGTTCAAGATGCCTCAGGTCTTTTTCTCCAATGAAGGGTCTGGCTCCTTCCAATGCCTTGAAACTACCCTCTCCCATGCTGCTGAAACTGCATTCATTGTAAAGGCCTATTGCGCCTGCCCCGGCTTCAAAAATGGCATTCTTTACTGCTTCCGCATGGGCTGAAGGCACATAGGTATTCAGTTGAAGGTGCGTTCCAGCCTTTGGGGTGAGTACCTGCAGATTGATTAGTCCCAACCTGGCTGCAATTTCTCCATTCACGCCCCATATCACATTGTCGAGATTGGTATGAATGGCGTAGATGGCTATTTCATGTTGGATACAGCGCAAGAGCATGCTGGTGATTGGATCTTTGGCATCGATTTTTTTGAGTCCCTTGAATATGGGGGGATGGTGCACAATAATCAGGTTGAACCCATGGTCAATGGCTTCGTCAACCACTTCTTCCGTAAGGTCCAATGCGACAATTGCTCCAACCGCAGCAGCGGTGGAATTTCCACAGACCAGTCCGCAATTGTCATAGTCCTCTTGCAAATGAAGGGGGGCCAGTGTTTCTAAAAAGTTAATTATGTCAGCAATAGTGTGCATTTATTTCCATTTGTTCAGGAATTGAAATTACTTTACTTTCTTAACAGCAAACCATTGAAAATTAGATTTTTATACTTTTTGGCGATTTTTTTTTATGGGCCTGTTTTCTCCCAGAAAATTGTGCACGACTGGGAGAATTACGTGGTTTCACTGAAAGGCAAGCCTGTATCCATCAACGTTGATTTGGGGTTGGCCTCGATTGCCCCTGTCAAAGAAGATTCATTTGTGATTATCCTCAGGGTAAAAATGAACCAGCTGGATGCCATGGGAATGCCGACCGCTGCAGAAGCTGAAGAATTGCTGAAGATGGAAGAGGCTCTTGTAACATTGCTTGCTAGGCAATCTGGGGCTACCCTGGCAGGGCGTTTTACGCAGCGTGGCATTCGGGAGTTTTATTTCTACGCTCCTGATACCCTTGGGTTTCGCAGGGGAGTAAACCAATCCATGCAACCTTTTTCGGATCATGAATGGCTCAGCCAGGCCAAAATAGACCCCCAATGGGAAAATTATTTCAGCGTATTGTACCCAGGGAAGCTCGATAAGTTCAAAATTGAGAGCAGAAGAAACCTGGCTGAATTGTCCAGGGCTGGCCTGATAAGACAGGGCCCGGTCCTGCTTGAGTATTTTTTTGATTTTCAGGAACCTGAGTCGATGAAAAAATTTCTTTCTTCTCCAGCCATGACAGGATTTGAAATCATTTCCCTGCCCAGCAAGGCCAATGGGGTTAAGCAACCTTACGGGTTGATTTTGAGAAAGAAAGTTGAGCCTGATTATCCCTGGATTGAAAGCCATTTGGTTCCATTGTACAACGATGCGGTTAAAAACAACGGTGTTTTTGTAGGATGGCAAAGGGTGCTCAAATAATTCGAAATCAGTTGATTCTAATCAATTCAACATACAATATAGTTGAAGGATAATCGTTGTATAGCTTTAACATAAACCACCAAGAGGTATGAAAAATCACAATAAGTCATTGCTAACATTGTTGATTGCAATCATTCTGCTAACATTTGCATCTTGTGAAAAGGCAAAGCAACAGGTGCAGGAAACTGTGGCCGAGGATTTGATTGTTACCATCATGACCAATGGAAGATGGATAGTAGATGTTTTTACTGTCGCTGCTGTTGATGTGAAACCGGAGTTCAGTGGATATGAATTCCAGTTCCTCAAAGATGGTTCTGTAGAAGCCATCAAGTCCACAACCACTGTGAAGGGTACCTGGAAGAGTGACAAGTCTGCGATGACAATCCAAGCCAGTTTTCCTTCTGGAAACACAAGCTTGCAGCGATTGAATTTTACCTGGTTCATCACAAAATCAGGGACTAGTTTCGTAGAGGCCAGGAGTGAGCAGAATGGGGCAGTTTCAACAATGAGGCTCGTAAAAAAGTAAATCAGTGAAATGGCTATTGATTTGAGTGCAACAAATTTGGTGATTTTCTAACATTGATTCATTTGAAAAATGCAAAAAATAAAAGTTTTAAAAAGGTTCATGGCATATCAAAAATGCTATGGTTTTCATTCTGCTTGCTTTTTTTATCCGTTTACACAAATGCCCAATTGTCTGCCTCTTTTACTGTGAGCATGCAAACTTTTTGCTTAAAGCCTGGTGAGGGCTTGGTTGTTAAATTTACAGATATAACAACCGGAGGAATACATACCAATGATTGGAGTTTTGGAGATGGAGCTGTGTCAAAGGCGGTAAACCCCATCAAGACCTATACAGCACCGGGTGTTTACGATGTCAATCTTACCGTAAAAAGTCCGGAAAACGAAGTTTCTGCAGTTACCCAACAAATTATCATTTACCCGGCCCCTGAAGTACAGTTTATTGCTGATATTAATGCAGGTTGTAGCCCGCTGAAAGTCAATTTGTCCGACAAAACCATTAATCCAGAAATCAAGGACCCTAAAACTGGGGTAGTTTACAAGGATAAGATTGTCGGTTGGGATTGGGAATTTGGAGATGGTAACAAATCCAGTACTACAGCTCCAACAGTACCTCATACCTATACGCTGTCTGGAAATCGAAAAGTCACCCTAACGTTGGGTACTGAACGTGGATGCAAAGTTTCAAGTGAATCAGTTGGTGATTTTATTAAAGTCATTGATAATGCAATAGCGGATTTTTATATTCCCCCAGCCAATTCATGTAAGTTTCCATTAACAGTGCAGGCTTCCAATTTTTCTGGAATAGGGCTGGCTTACAAATGGGAAGTTACAGGAACAGGTTCAGCTGTGATTTCCAATAGTGCTGACTTTTCCCCATTCATAACATTTTTTCAATCGGGCAGTTACAGGATATCCCTAACGGTGACCAATCAAGCAGGTTGTAGTGATGTATTAAACTATGACTACGTGCTTTCGCCCAGCCAGGTGGTAAATATATTTGCTGCGCCAGACTCTGCCTGTGACAAGTCAACAGTCAATTTTATCAACCAGTCCAACCCAGATCCAATCAGTCAAACATGGTACATCGATGGGGCTAAACAAGCCATCACAAAAGACCTGAGTTACCAGTTTAATACGCCAGGAACATATGTTGTTAAGCTAGAATCTCAGTTTGGAACTTGTAATACTTTTTTTGAAAAGAATATCAGAATTGATCCTCTTCCAACTGCAGACTTTATCGAAGATCAAGTGTCCAGTTGTGATTTTCCGCTTGACGTGAAATTCAACAGCAAATCAACAGGAAATATTATTAAGCTATTATGGAATTTCGGTGATGGGGCAACGCAAACCGAATTTCCTCCATTTAGCGATACCGTAAAGCATAAATACACAGGTGCTGGTGTGTTTGGCGTCTCCCTCACAGCAATAACTGACAAGGGTTGTTCATTCTCCAAAACCAAGAACAGCCTCATTTCAATTCAGCCTCCTGTTATTCTCAAATCTAATCTTCCTGATAGTGGTTGTGCACCATTGACAATAAGGCCAAACATCAAATTCAATATTGATCCTTTGATTGTCTCATGGAAATGGTCAGTCAAAGACAAAAAAGGCATTACCATATTTTCATCACTGTCCAAAGAACCGGGTAATATTGTGCTCACGGACAGTGGAAAATATGATGTTATTGTTGATATTGTGAGTTCTTCAGGCTGCAATAAAACCTACACTTGGCCGGTAAAGGTGGGCGCGTTGCCAGCTGATTTTGATTTCTCTGCTACACCTTTTGATACCTGTGCAAGTGCTGCATTCAAGTTCAAATATCTTGGGCCGAATGTAACCGGTTTCAAGTGGAAGTTTTCCAACGGCGATTCAGTTGATCAAAATGAATTCTCTAAAAATTTCAAGAAAATTGAAAAAGTGGATGTTAAGCTAACCGTTTATCAGAACGGCTGTGCTAAAACTGTAGACAAAGCAAAATACATCAATGTCAGGGGTGTTGTTGCTCTTTTTTCGGTGATTGGGGATTGTCAAAATACCCTGGATAAAGTTGTAAACGAAAATTCCTTAGGAAAGGTAGATTTGTGGGAGTGGAAGTTTGGCGATGGGAATACCAGAAACTATACACTCAAAAAAGATACACTGAATCATCGTTATGCCAAGTCTGGACAATATACCATTACATTAAAAGTTTCAGGTGATGGTTGCACTTATACTGATTCTACCACTGTATATGCAACAAATGAAAATGGAATCAATTTTGAATCAATGCGGAGTCCGGTCTGTGTTTCCGATACATTTCTGCTCCTGAAATCAGTTTCAGAAAACACCAACATGATCAAATCCTATGACTGGGATTATGGTTGTGGATTTACAGGATTAACTTCAATAGCCAATCCAAAAGTGAATATTGCAGATCTTTGCAAGTATCCCACAAATGCCAAGCGGGGTATGTATACCATGCAGTTGAGGGTTGTTGATTTAAATGGATGTGTATTCACCAGTCCAAGAAAAGATATTTTGGTGTCAGGCCCCATTGCCAACTATTTGAGTCTTTCCTCAACCTCTGGTTGCGAAAACCTGCCAGTATCTTTTCAGGACAGATCAACTGGTGATGGCACCAGTAAGCTGATTTCCCGCTTATGGGATTTTGGCGATGGAACACCTGTTGAAAATATCTTGTCTGGGCCTATTCAACATATTTTCTCAAAGCCAGGTAATTATAATGTCAAATTAACAATAGTCGACAGTTTGGGTTGTAATGCGGTATCTTCAAAAACGATTGTTAGGGTTTCTCAATCTGGCGTAGATTTTTATCCGCTACAAACGGCAAGCTGTCTCAACAAGATCGTACAGCTACAGGTGGTATCTCCAATAAATTATGTCAGTTTCAAATGGGATCTTGGTGATGGCAAAGCAGCCTTCATTCCCAACCCAAGAGTCTCTTATACCAAAACGGGTAGAAAAGACATCAGTTTGACTGTAATTGATGGGTTTGGTTGCGAATCAACATCAAGGAAACCGCAATTGATTGAAATTGATATGCCTTCAGCAGACATCAATGTCTTGGAAGATTCTTCGAGTTGTCCTCCATTTCCAGCACAGTTCATGTTTGGAGGTAAATTTGCAGAAAGATATGAGTGGAATTTTGGGGATGGATCAATTTCCTCGATTAAAAACCCAATAAATGTTTATTCAAAGCCCGGAACTTTTAATGCTACTTTGAAGGTAACAAGTCCTGGTGGATGTGAGGTTAGTTCATTGCCTATTGCCATTTATGTGGAAGGGCCCATAGGAACTACTGATTATCGCCTGGTGGCATGCGAGCCGTATGATGCATATTTTGATGTAGTTTCAAAAAATTCAAAGTTTGTAACCATTGATTATGGTGATGGCTATGTTGCAGAGAATATGTTGTACGGATCAGGTCGATTCAATTATCGATTCGGGGATACGGGGATGTATACCCCCAATATTTTTATCTCAAATGGTGATGGATGTACATTGCTTTTTCCACAAGGGGAGCCCATCAAAGCTGTTTCTATTCTTCCAGTTTTTAAAGGTGATGTATTGTTTTATTGTGACAAGGGCGGTGTCAATTTCAGAGACCTTAGCCTATCAAACGACCAGTTGACTGGATGGTCCTGGGACTTTGGAGACCTGGATAGCGGAAGAGGAAGCCGACCCTATCATTTTTATGGAGCGCCAGGACTTTATAGTGTAAAAATGACAGTCACTTCTTCCCTTGGTTGTGTTGATACGGTGACACGTGTGCAATATGTAGAGATCCAGGCCAGGCCTGATATTGCAATGGATGTTTCAAAAATTCCTGTCTGTGAAGAAGATCTAATTCAATTGACTGGCGTTGAGGTGCGTCCCAACAATTCTCCTATTGTATCCTGGTTCTGGGATTTTACCAACGGCAACAGTGCAGGTGTTCAAATCCCTGAAAAGCAGTTGTTCCGAAAAGCAGGCAATTATCCGGTGCGGATCTATGCCACCAACCAAAAAGGATGCAGTGATACCTTGATCCAAAACCTTCTGGTCCATCCCATTCCTTCTTTGGATGCCGGCGCTGATTCCATCCTTTGTCTTGGCACACCCATTCAGCTCAAGCCCAGCGGTGCAGCAACCTACGAGTGGTTATCTGGCCCAACCCTCAGTTGCACCAATTGTGAACAGCCCTTTGTCAACCCCGGCTCTGACGCTATGTATTTTGTAAAAGGAACCTCCACTATTGGTTGTTCTACAATAGACTCAATCAACATCAAAGTGATTCAGCCTTCTACAGTAGTGGGCCCTGCAGATACCTTGGTTTGTTTTGGTGATGCCATACGGTTGCAGGCAAGGGGTACCTTGCTTTATTCCTGGACGCCAGCCAACGGCTTGAGCCGCACTGACGTCGCAGGTCCAACAGTAAAGCCAACGCAGACCACTACCTATACCGTTACAGGTAAGGATGCCTACAATTGTTTTGTTACCAAGGATGATGTAGTGGTGACAGTCGTTCCATTGCCAACCGTCAATGCCGGCAGAGACACCACTATCATGGCTGGTTATCCACTCCAACTGAAGCCGGTTTATTCTCCAGATGTAAGCCGGGTACAATGGGTTCCTGCCTTGTTTCTGAATTGCAGCGATTGCAAGACTCCTGTCACAACGCCATCTTATTCTGCAACCTATACATTGTTTGCGTATACGCCAGAAGGTTGTATGTCTAAAGACGTTGTAAATGTATTTGCTACATGCACCGGTGACAATCTTTTTATCCCCAATACATTTTCTCCCAATGGGGACGGCATCAATGAGGTTTTTTATCCACGGGGAAGGGGCATAGAAAAGATCAGGTCAATGAAGATTTTCAGCAGGTGGGGACAGATGATCTACCTGAAAGAAAATTTCCTTGCCAACGATCAGAATGCTGCCTGGAACGGAAAGAATAAGGGGCAATTTGTTACCCCAGATGTATATGTTTACATGATCGATTTAATTTGTGAAAATGGGAATATCATCACATTGAAAGGAGATGTAACATTGATCAGATGATAAAGC
>CAILKQ010000126.1 GCA_903834825.1 uncultured bacterium
CGCAGGATGACAAGAATGCCATTCTCGAGATCCGTGCAGGAACAGGGGGCGATGAGGCTTCCCTTTTTGCAGGAGATCTCTTGCGCATGTACATGCGGTATTGCGAAGGGAAGGGTTGGAAAGTGGCGCTGCTCAATGAAAATGAGGGTACGATGGGGGGCTACAAGGAAGTACAGCTAGAAGTGACAGGTGATGAAGTGTACGGAACAATGAAATTTGAAAGTGGGGTACACCGTGTACAACGGGTACCTGATACAGAAGCCAGCGGAAGGGTTCACACCAGTGCTGCTACTGTTGCAGTGATGCCAGAGGCGGAAGAGGTAGATGTTGAGATCAGGGATGCCGATGTTAAAATGGAAACTTCCCGAAGTGGTGGTGCAGGCGGACAGAACGTTAACAAGGTGGAAACCAAGGTGATGCTGACCCATATTCTAACGGGTACCGTTGTCATTTGTCAGACTGAGCGGACACAGCTGGGCAACAGGGAAAAGGCCATGCAGATGATGCGCACAAGGCTATATGAAGAACAGGTCCGGAAACAGGAAGATGAGATCTCAAGGCACAGGAAGACGCTGGTCAGTTCGGGAGACCGCTCTGCCAAAATAAGAACCTATAATTTCCCCCAGGGCCGTGTGACCGATCACCGCATCGGGATGACGCTTTACAACCTACAGGATGTTCTTAACGGAAACATTGGAGAACTGATTGACGCACTCCAATTTGCAGAAAACGCCAGCAAGCTTTCCCAGTAAACCTTAAAGGAGGCTTCTTTCTTGTAAAAAAATATTTTCCTGGTTTATAATCTCTTTAACAACCTTAATCAAGGTTGTTTCGTCTATATATTGTGCAAACAATTTTTTCATCCAATCTTTAGAAACAAGTTTTTTTTCTCATAAGCAGTTAGTTTTGGTTACGGCCCCTATTTCCATAGGGGCTTTTTTTTTGCTGCCCAAGCCCCAGCCACCGACCCAATGGCATCAGCCAGTCCATCCCAATATGAAAAACTTCTGTTGGTAAAGTATTGCTGGTAGTATTCCATGCCCATGCCGTAAGTTGAGGCCAGGATGATGATCAACAATACAATCAAGTTGGCAGGCATTGTTGCTCTGCTGAAAAAATAAGCTCCCCACACGAAGGCCAATATGGCAAATAGTGCAAAATGAATCAGTTTGTCTATGCCGTATACCTTCAACAAACTGAATTCTCCTGCTCCGCTGGTGTCCATGCTGAGCAAATAAAAAATCATAGCGGTCCAGAGAAGACCCGGCCCAACGCTTGCCTTTAAAAACTTCATTTTATTATGCTCCAATCAGCGCCTTGTATGCATTAACGTCCAACAAGCCGGAGAGCTGTGAAGCATCACTGACGGTCATCTTGATCATCCAGCCATCACCGTATGGGTCTTGGTTCACCAGCTCAGGCTGGCTGTCCAGCAGGGAATTTTTTTCAGTGATGGTTCCAGTAACTGGCAAGAAGAGGTCACTCACGGTTTTGACGGCCTCAACCGTTCCAAACACTGCATCTGCAGACAATTCTTTTCCGATGGTTTCAATATCAATGTAGATGATATCACCGAGTTCGCCCTGGGCAAATTCTGTGATGCCAATGGTTGCAACATTTCCATTGATGGAGATCCATTCGTGTTCTTTGGTATAATGCAATTGTTCAGGAAAGTTCATGATTAGATATTTTGTGCAAGTTTACAATATTTTGAATCCATGAAGAAAAATCTTTCCGCACTTCATTGTCAATGCGGTGCACCACCCTCTGTCCTCCTCAGCACCATATTCCCAGCATCTGTTCTGACCAGGATGTCTTTTCTCAGGTCAGCTTTTCTGATTTTCCCTTGGGTTGGGCCATTGCTGTCGCAAGCACCCAAAATAGGAAACTGAAAAACACCACAAAGGGGAGCTGTTTTGTTATTAAAATTCATTTTGTGAAAAATAAAACAATACATGGTCTTTCATGAAGTTTTCCTGTTGCATGAATTCCATGGGAGGCAACTCCTTGATTTGTTTAAAATGCGGCCATCCGTCCTCGTCCCAACCTTCCAACTCATAGTGTCCACCCGGAATGAGGATGGTACAAACAGCAACATGCATAAGGTCCTGCTTCTGTTCTTTGGTGAAACTATGGCCCACCCCACGCACTTCCTGTATACCAATCAGGAAAAGGATGGATTCCATATCAGGTTTTTTGCCAAATCGTTCTACCAATTTTTCTTCCAGTTTCCACCACCTGGCTTGTAAGTCATCAGAGATCATCATGGTGCAAAATTAGTGCATCTGTACTGATTGCTTATCTTTGCCAAAAATTAGCAGGATGCTTCAGCTAGGTTTTATACGCAGCAACAGGGAAAAAGTGCTGGAAGGATTGAAAAAAAAGAATTTCCAGGACCTTGAATTGATTGACAGGATCATCACATCAGACGACCTGAGAAAGACGCTTCAGTTTCAGTCGGATGAATTGCTTGCTAAACGCAATGTAGCCTCCAAAGCCATTGGCATGCTGATTGCAGAGGGCAAGAAAGAAGACGCTGAGGCCAAGAAAGCCGAGGTGACTGCCATCAAAGAGACAATTGACAATTATGCTGCTCAGTTGGCAGAAGTAGAAGCAATCGTTGAAGGCATGTTGTTGCGGATTCCCAATTTGCCCAGCGACGCAGTTCCTGCTGGAAAAGCTGCAGAAGACAATACGGTGATTCGTCAACAGGGAGAAATTCCGGTCCTTCATGGTGGCGCTGTTCCTCACTGGGACCTGATCACAAAATATGACCTGGTAGACTTTCAAACAGGTGTCAAGATTACTGGCAGTGGGTTTGCACTCTACAAAGGCAAGGGTGCCAAGCTTCAACGGGCGATGATTCAATATTTTCTGGATTATAACATTGCCGCAGGATATACCGAGTTCATCCCGCCCTATGTCGTGAATTATGCATCTGCATATGGAACAGGGCAGCTTCCAGACAAAGAAGGGCAGATGTACCATATGGCCATTGACGACCTCTATCTCATTCCAACAGCAGAAGTTCCAGTAACCAATATTTATAGGGATGAGATCATCCCTTCAGCATCACTTCCTGTTAAAATGACTGCCTATACCCCCTGTTTCAGGAGGGAGGCCGGAAGCTTTGGAAAGGAAGTCCGTGGGCTCAACCGGGTGCACCAATTTGATAAGGTTGAAGTGGTAAATATCACAGAAGCATCCACCAGTTATGATGTGCTTGAAGAGATGGTTTTGCATGTGGAAAAGCTGATACAATCATTGGGCCTTCCATACCGGATTCTCCTGCTCTGCGGCGGAGACATGGGGTTTGCCTCAGCCATGACCTATGATTTTGAGGTATACAGTGCAGCCCAAGAGCGTTGGCTGGAAGTCAGTTCGGTGTCCAATTTTGAAACTTTTCAGTCGAATCGAATGAAGATTCGAACCAAAGATGAAAATGGAAAGACCCAGCTGCTGCATACCCTGAATGGCAGTTCATTGGCCTTGCCCAGGATTTTGGCCAGTTTGTTGGAGAATTACCAGACACCGGAAGGCATTCTCATCCCGGAAGTGCTTCGTCCATATTTTGGGGCAGACATGATCGCTTAATTTTTTTATTGTGCAGCAGCCATCCTTTGGTGATAGGCTTCTATCCTTTTGTGCATGATGCCAAACCAGACCGGAGGGATCAAAGAAAGGAGCAACATGCCTGGATAACCGGTGGGCATCTGTGGAGCATGATCGTGGTGCCTCAGCACCTGGTATTTTCTGCTGGCCAGGTAATGGTGATCACTGTGCCTCGATAATTCAAAAAGCATCAGGCGCCCGAGGATATGGCTGCTGTTCCAGCTGTGTTCTGGCATGGCCCTTTCATATCCACTCTCCGTCTTCTTTCTTTCCAATCCATAGTGTTCAATATAGTTGACTGTTTCCAGCAATAAAATGCCCAATGCGGCTGCAGCCAGAAAACAAAGCAAGGCAAGGCTTCCAAAACAAAAGAAAACACCCGATGCAAGCAATAGTTGGAGGCTCTGGAATTGAATCATCTGGTTGCTGAAATGCCAAACAGGTTTTCCATTTTTCTTTTGCTCATCTCCAGCAATTTTCCAGGCGGAAAGGAAGCCCATCCCTACAGACCGACAATAAAAAAAATAAACGGGTTCACCTTTTCTTGCACTGCTGGGATCTTCATGGGTGGATACATTTTTATGATGGCCCTTGTTGTGTTCTATGTAAAAATGCATGTACAGAGAAGTCAGCAAAAGCAACTTGGCAAGGTTCCTTTCATACAGGTTTTTCCTGTGCCCCAATTCATGTCCTACATTGATGCCAAATGTTCCGCAGAGCAGGCCCATGGCAAAAATCCTCCCAGCCAGTTCAAGCCCTGAAAGCGTGGGATCCTGTACGGCAACCAAAAAACAATACAATGCAATAAATTGCAGCGGTACCATGACATAGAGCCAAAGATCATAGAGCCTATCATTTTTTGCCACCTGCTCTTCCGCCTCGCTGAGGTTTCCAGCTGCAGCAGGAAATACCAGTTCAACCAGGGGGATGAACATGAATGCATATATCAAGGGAAGGGCAATGGTCCAGCCTGTATGCATGAATGCATAGAAGGAAAGAAAATACATGCTGAGGGGTGCGGCAAATTTCAATGACCTGATGTGCATGATGTGAATTTAGTTTTTTGTTATCAGCCCAATCAGGAGTTCATCATTTTCTGCAACCATTTGGTCAGCATAAATAAGATCAGGGAAGCAATTCCAGACAGTACCACAAAGAGCATGAAAAAATCATACATGTTGTGCATCTCATATCCCAGAAATGAGGTAGTCTTGTTTTCCGGATAAAGTGCGCTGAGCTGACCTGCGAGTTTGTTGGCAAAGGCATTGGCCAGAAACCAAACAGCCATCAACAGGGAAGCCAATTTTAGGGGAGCCAGCTTGTTGACCAACGAGAGTCCGATCGGTGAAAGACAGAGCTCTCCCCAGGTATGGAGCATGTAAAGACCAGCCAGCCAGATCATCGTTACTTTCATGCCTGGTTGTATATTCTTGACACCAACGCTGATCCACAAATATCCCAGTGCAAGCAGTAAAAGTCCGATGGCCATTTTGGTGGGGGAAGAAGGTTCATGTTTTCCCAATTTGATCCAGAGCCAGGCAAATATAGGTGCGAAAAGCACTACATAGGTTGAATTCAAAGACTGAAAAAAGCTGGCAGGTACTTCCTCAAAAAGGATGGATGAGTTGATGCTAGAGATGAATGAATAATCCAGGTAAAGGATGCCTGCAGTCATCAGCAAAAGCAGGAAATAAACAACATTTCGGAGCAGTACATCATTTTCGGAAAGGTTGTTTTTTGCGCGTTGGTATAACCTGAACATAAAGAAAAGCAAGGCAGCTGAGGCAGCATAGATGGTCCAAACGGGGATGGACCAGCCCAGGGTTCTGTCTGTTTGTTCATCTGCAAAAAAAGTGAGTGAGGCACCAGCCTGTTCAAAGGTGCTCCAGAAGAAAACCACAAAGAAGGAAACAATGAAAATCACGCCTACTTTTTTCTTATCGATAATGCTAAGGCTCTTGTCGCTGAAGATTACAAAGAGGATCAGCAAAAGTGCTCCAATCAGCAGATAGAAAAGGAAGCTGAAAACCTTGGCATCAATATACAACAAGGCAATCATCAGGGAGGAAAAAAGCCCCAATCCAATGGTGATGACAACAGGATTCAGGAACTTGCTTTTTGCCACTTCTGGAGCATTGCCAATTTGCTTGCCTTCTGGGTTGATCAGGTATTTGTCCTGGAAAGTCTTTTGAACAAGTACACTCAGCAACATGCCAATACCAGCAATCAAAAATGCCCATTTGAAATCAACCGGGTTACCGGTGTCTCCAAATGCTCCACAAAGAAATGGTCCCAAAGCACCGCCCACATTGATGCCCATGTAGAAAATGGTATAGGCCGGATCAATCCTGCGATCACCGGGCGTGTAGAGCTGGCCAACAAGAGAAGAAATATTGGGCTTGAAAAAACCGTTGCCCGCAATCATGAAACCCAGTCCACTGAAAAACAAGAAGGTGGACAAGGGGGGATTGGTGTCATACACTGACGCACAGAAAAACAGGATGAACTCGCCCAATGCCATGGTGAGGCCACCTGCGATGATGGATCTTTTGTTTCCCCAATAGCGGTCAGCCATAAAGCCTCCAACCAAGGGCGTCAGGTAACTAAGGCTTGTATAGCTTCCGTAGAGCTGGGAGGCAATGGTTTTGTCAAGCAACAAGGCCTTGGTCATGAACAAAACCAGGATGGCCCTCATGCCATAATAGTTGAATCGCTCCCACATTTCCGTAGAAAAAAGAATATAAAGGCCTTTTGGATGCGATGTGTTTTGGTTGGTTGACATGTGTCTTTATTTGTTGATTTGCCTAAAATAAGCAATTTGTATCTTCGCCACGCTTTTCGGTATACAATAAAAAGTCAACTATGAATATATTGCTCCTGGGATCTGGTGGAAGGGAACATGCCCTTGCTTGGAAGATCACACAAAGTGTGCACTGCAGCCAACTCTTTATTGCCCCCGGCAACCCCGGAACGGCAGGCTTTGGTGAGAATGTAGCGATGGCTACTGGCGATTTTGAAGCCATTGCCGGTTTCTGCAAGCAGCAAAATATTGGGATGGTGGTCGTTGGTCCAGAAGATCCACTGGTGAATGGAATTTATGATTACCTCAAGGCAGATCCTGCCTTATCAGGCCTGATTGTTGTAGGGCCTTCGGCAGAAGCCGCAAAGCTCGAAGGCAGCAAGGCCTTTGCCAAAGCATTTATGGATCGCCAAGGCATACCCACGGCGGCTTACAGGGAATTTACAATTGAAAATTATGCTGAGGGCATGGCCTATTTGAAGGCCCATGCATTGCCCATTGTGTTGAAAGCGGATGGATTGGCAGCAGGGAAAGGGGTTGTCATTGCCCAGACCCATGAAGAGGCCTTGTCCAATTTTGAGGAAATGATTGTTTCGGCTCGCTTTGGTGCAGCCAGTGAGCGGGTGGTTGTAGAACAGTTTCTTTCAGGTGTTGAAATGAGTGTTTTTGCCTTGACCAATGGCCGTCAGTATGTCTTGCTGCCGGAAGCCAAAGACTATAAACGGATTGGTGAAGGGGATACAGGCCCCAATACTGGTGGGATGGGAGCGGTCAGCCCGGTTCCATTTGCCCAGGGCGTTTTTATGGACAAAGTGATTGAAAAGGTTGTCAGGCCTACAATAGCCGGCCTTGAGAAAGAGGGGCTGGTTTACCATGGATTTGTATTCTTTGGCTTGATCAATGTTGGTGGGGAGCCATATGTGATTGAATACAATTGCCGAATGGGTGATCCTGAAACTGAAGTGGTCATGCCAAGGCTAAAGTCTGATATCATTGAACTTTTTAAGGCCATGGATGAAGGAAAACTAAATGAAATTGAAGTTGAGATTGATCCAAGGGCTGCTTCCACAGTGGTTTTGGTGAGCGGGGGGTATCCCGGAGACTTTGAAAAGGGAAAGCCAATCAAAGGGCTTGACACAGTATTTCCGTCATCTACAATGGTGTTTTATGCTGGCATAAGCGGTACTGGTGGCGACCTGCGAACCAATGGCGGAAGGGTGGCAGCCATCACTTCTTATGGAAAGGATATCAACGAAGCAGTTGAAAAATCACTTGATGCAATCAAGTCCATTGGCTATGATAGGATGAATTTTCGCAAAGACATCGGCTTTGAATTTCGAAACTGATTTTTATAATCCATGAATCGAACCGAATTACATTTTCAGCAAAATTCATGATTGTTTATTGGGTTATTTATTTGAACTTCGTGAAGCGCTTAAAATACAGCTAAATGGGACTTTTTACATGGTTTACTCAGGATATTGCTATTGATCTTGGCACAGCCAACACATTGATCATTCACAATGATGAGATTGTGGTGAATGAGCCCTCGATTGTTGCTTTAGACAGGAACAATCCCAAGCATCTGCTTGCAGTGGGTAAAAAAGCCTTGTTGATGCATGAGAAGACCCATGAAAGCATTCGTACTGTAAGACCATTGAGGGATGGAGTGATCGCAGATTTTAATGCAGCAGAATTGATGATCCGCGAGATGATCAAGTTGATTTATCCCAAGAAGCCTCTTTTCCCGCCAAGCTGGAAAATGATGATCTGCATCCCATCCAGTATTACAGAGGTAGAGAAAAGGGCTGTTCGCGATAGTGCAGAGCAGGCTGGGGCAAAAGAAGTTTACCTGATTCATGAACCCATGGCAGCGGCGCTGGGTATAGGCATTGATGTGACTGAGCCCATTGGCAACATGATCATTGACATTGGTGGAGGAACAACAGGCATTACTGTAATTGCATTGGCTGGCATCGTTTGTGACCAATCCATCAGGATTGCTGGGGATGAGTTTACTGCTGATATCATGGAAGCTTTGAGGAGATACCATAGTTTGTTGATCGGTGAAAGAACAGCAGAACAGATCAAGATAACGATTGGTGCAGCCATGAAAGATCTTGATTCACCACCAGATGATATGCCGGTGAATGGAAGGGATTTGGTTACCGGTATTCCAAAACAGATCATGGTGAGCTATCAGGAAATTGCTGAGGCCTTGGACAAGTCAATTTTCAAGATTGAGGAGGCCATTCTTAAGGCCCTGGAAACTACCCCCCCGGAGCTTGCGTCTGATATATACAAGCGTGGCCTTTACCTGACAGGTGGAGGAGCATTATTGAGAGGGTTGGACAAGCGCCTGGCACAAAAGATTAAGCTCCCTGTTCATATTGCCGAAGATCCACTGAAAAGTGTTGTGCGGGGAACCGGACTAGCTTTGAAGAATTACCATAACTTTCCTTTCATCATGCGGTAAGGATTGGATTAAAAAACCCTTAGGAGCAAGCCCTCCATGCGTAACGTCTTTTTATTTCTCAAGCGCTACTCTGTCCTTATCATTTTCCTTGTCCTGCAAGGATTGGCGCTTTCAATGCTGTTCAGTTACAACCGGTTTCATCAAACCACTTATGGCATGTTTTCCAATGAAGTTGCTGGAAAATTGAACAAACGGGTGAACAAGGTTGAGTCTTTTTTTACCTTGGGTGAACAAAATCAAGCACTGCGCAAGCAAAATGCAGCCTTGCTTTCCTACCTGCCCTCAGGATCCGTCAGCCCGGATACTTCCTTCCTGGTTGTTTCAGACACGGTTACCGTTGATTCATTGAAATCATACCGCCAATACCAATACTTTGACGCCAAAATAATTTCGAATTCAGTATTTCTGCAGCAGAACTATATTGTTTTGCACCGGGGGTCAGTCCAGGGCATAGTGCCCAACATGGCAGTTGTTGGAACAGATGGCTTGATAGGAACCGTTATCAGTGTAAGCGAAAATATGTCTATTGTAATGAGCCTGCTTCACCGGCAGTCTAAAGTAATTGCGGTGTTGAAGAAAGGC
Source organism: uncultured bacterium (assembly GCA_903834825.1). Lineage (GTDB taxonomy): Bacteria > Bacteroidota > Bacteroidia > Chitinophagales > Chitinophagaceae > Pollutibacter. The sequence continues at coordinate 9,471 of CAILKQ010000126.1, forward strand.
AGTGGGTTGGGGGAGGTTACCTGGGACGGGAAAGACCCACGCTTTCTGGTACTTTCCAAGGTACCTAAAACCATTGTTGTGAAAAAAGGGGACACGGTGGTCAGCAGTCCTTACTCTGACAAATTTCCTCCGGGAATTCCCATTGGGTATGTTGAGAAGATTGATCAGGACCAGGAAACCAATACCTATAAGTTGAAAATAAGGACGGCAGTTGATTTTTATGCTGTTCAGCATGCATACATTGTAAAAAATCTGCTCCAGGAAGAAATCGATCAATTGAAAAGCACAGTAATCAAGGAATGAGTCTACTCTTCAAAAATATCATCAGGTTTCTGCTCATCATGTTCATCCAAATTTTTATGTTGAGCAAGATTCCTCCATTGCACCAGTTTATCGTGCCTTCTTTCTACTTTGTATTCATCCTCTGGTTGCCATTTAAAATAGGAAGAACAGCCTTGCTTTTCATCGGTTTTGCAACCGGAATGTTGGTGGATATGTTTTTTAAGACACCCGGATTGCATGCTGCCGCTTGTGTATTGATTGCTTTTGCCAGGCCATCTCTCATCAATCTCTTGCTTCCCAAAGAAGCTACCGATTGGGGCAATGAGGAGCCCACCAAGAAGACCATGGGGTCGGTGCCTTACACTACCTATCTCATCATCCTTACCTTGTTGCATCATTTCTATCTTATCCTGTTGGAATGGATGCAGTTTGGCAGTTTTCTCTATTTTATCGCAAAGCTGGTTGCCACTTCTCTGGTAAGTCTATTGCTTATCCTGATCGCCGATCTTTTTTTTAATAGAAAATCAAGACTCCGCTAAGCTTACAAACCGCTAATTTTGCTGTTAATTCCAATTAAAATATGCCAGCCTTCAACCAGTCAAGACAAAATGTTATCAAGCTGATTTTTCTGGTTGCATTCATCATCCTTGCCATCCGTTTGCTATTTCTCCAGCTGTCTTCAACCCAATATGATTTGCTGGCGCTTGACAATGCAGTAAGTAAAAAAATTGTTTTTCCTGATCGTGGAATCATTTTTGATAGAAAAGGACGATCGATTCTTGAGAATACACAGACCTATGACCTGATGGTCATGCCAACCCAATTGAAGGGTCTGGATACAGTAGGAATCTGTAACATCCTCAAGATTGATGTTCCAACGTTTCGGGAACGCATCATTGGTGCCATCATTAAAAATGGGCGTTACAGGCCTTCCATTTTTGAATCATCGCTCTCTATAGAGGCCTTTGTTCAGCTGCAGGAGAATATTTTTCGTTTTGAGCCAGGATTCTTTCTACAAGAAAGACCAATAAGGTCTTATCCGTTCAAGGCGGCAGCACATATCCTGGGATATGTTGGAGAGGTTGATTCCAGTATCCTCAAGAAAACGAATTACTATTACCAAATGGGGGACTACATGGGCCTCAGTGGTTTGGAGCGGTTTTATGAACCTATTTTGATGGGACAAAGGGGCGTAAGGTATCAAATCAAGGATAACAAAAACAGGATTGTAGGATCCTATGAAAATGGATTGTATGACTCGGTTGCCATCGCTGGCAGAAATTTGAGGACAACCATTGATATTGACATACAGGTCCTTGCAGAACGCATGCTAAAAAACAAATTGGGTGCAATTGTGGCCATTGATCCAAGATCTGGCGGCATCATAGCCATGGCCAGTGGCCCAACCTATGATCCCAATCTTTTGACAGGAAATCAGCGCAGGAACAATTTCTCCTGGATGCTCAGGGACACGGCAAGGCCGCTCTTCAACAGGGCTATAAAAGGGCAATATCCTCCAGGCTCAACCATCAAGCCTACTGGTGCCCTGATTGCATTGGATGAGGGAGTTATTACTCCAGCATTTGGCCTTGGATGCAGTGGTGCTTATCATGGCTGCAGGAGGTCCATCGGCTGTACGCACAAAACACCCGGACATGCAAGCAGTCTGAGGGTGGCACTGGCCTATTCATGCAACAGTTATTTCTCCCACTTGTACAGGTTGGCCGTTGACAATCCCCGGCTTGGAGGAACAGTGAATGGATACCTAAGGTGGAAGCAGTACATGAATTCATTTGGATTGGGTGTAAGGCTGGGGGTAGACTTACCCAGTGAGGATAAAGGCTTGATTGCTGATACCAGTTTTTACAACAGGTTGTACAACCGTTCATGGAGTTCATGCACCAATGTTTTTCTGGGAATTGGTCAAGGGGAGATGCAGGCTACACCGCTGCAAATGGCCAACATGATGTGCATCATAGCCAACAAGGGATTTTATTATACGCCACATTTTGTACAATCCATTGATGGGCAACTGGCATCAGACACAGTATTGAACCGGTACAAGCAAAAGCATCAGGTTACCAATATTTCCAATGAAACCTTTGAAGTTGTTCAATTGGGCATGCAGGATGTTGTTGAGCAGGGTACCGGAGCTGTAGCCAGAATTAAAGGCATTGCTGTTGCCGCAAAAACAGGTACTGCAGAAAACTATGGCATCATATATGGCAAACGGGAGAAGTTAAAAGATCATTCCTGGTTCGTGTGTTTTGCCCCAAGAGAAAATCCGACCATTGCCGTTGCAGTGATTGTTGAAAATGCTGGATTTGGCGCAACCTGGGCCGGCCCCATGGCGGCGCTTGTCATGGAAAAATACCTGCGTGATACCCTTTCTGCAGCAAGGTGGAAGGAAGTCGAAAGGATTGAAAATACAGAAATCATTCTTCCTATCGTCAAAACAAAACGCAATCGGTTGGATTCCCTGCGAAAAGAAAAAATGCGGAAGTTACCATTGAAGGCAACCGCAAACAGAAAGTATCCCGAAAAGAACAATCCGGATAAAAAAACAGCTGCTCTTCATTTCCATCATTCAGCCATCAAACCAGACAATGAAGAACAATTCATTTGAGATATCAAAAGGCATAGATTGGGTTCTTGTGGGAACCTATCTGGTGCTGATTGTTACTGGCATCGCCAGTATTTTTGCCACCACTTACAGGGACGAGAATATCATCAGTGGTTTTCTTTCTTTCAAGACAGACTATAGCCG
>CAILKQ010000127.1 GCA_903834825.1 uncultured bacterium
GCGCTACCGGCCTGCGCTACTTCCCGAACTTCGGTTTTACCCGAATCTTTTCAACTGCGGTGAGGGCGGGATTCGAACCCGCGGTACAGTTTAACCCGTACGGCAGTTTAGCAAACTACTGATTTCAGCCACTCATCCACCCCACCTTCCTAAATCAAATGTTTCAGGGAGGGCAAATTTACGAAAGACTAATCAAACCCCAAAAGATTTGTGCAATTGTATTCAAACAAATATTACATGGCGGCCAGCTGAACCTTCTGCTGAAGCTCCATGACACTTTCCCTGAACATGTTGTCTGTATCCATCAGGTCCTTAACGGTTTGGCAGGAATGTATGACGGTGGTGTGGTCCCGTCCTCCAAAATGTTCCCCGATGGTTTTGAGAGAGTTCTTGGTAAAAATCTTTGCCAAATACATGGTGATTTGACGGGCTTGTACAATTTCCCTTTTCCTGGTCTTCTGCAACAACCTGTCGTAAGGCAGGTCAAAGAACTCACAAACCATTTTCTGGATGGTATCTATAGTGATTTCTTTGGAAGAGGTCTTGATGAAGTTGCGCAGTACCTTCTTGGCAAGATCAAGATCGATCTCGCGCTTGTTGAGGGAAGATTGGGCCAGGAGCGAGATAAGGGCTCCTTCGAGTTCTCTCACATTGTTCTGGATATTATAAGCGATGTACTTGACAACATCTTTGGGAAGGTCAAGCCCATTGTTCTTCATTTTTTTCTCAAGGATTTCTATCCTTGTATCATAATCTGGCACCTGAAGGTCTGCACTGAGTCCCCAACGGAACCTGCTCAACAACCTTTCCTGCATGCCTTCGAGATCTTTTGGCGGTTTGTCTGAACTCAGAATGAGCTGCTTTCCAGACTGATGAAGGTGATTGAAGACGGCAAAGAATGCATCCTGTGTTTTTTCTGCACGGTTGAAGAACTGAACGTCATCGATGATGAGTACATCCACCATCTGGTAGAAATGGATGAAATCATTGATGGCATTGTTCCTGCTATGGTCCTGGAACTGGTTGATGAATTTCTCTGAACTCACATACAAAACAACCTTGTTGGGATGCAAGCGCTTCACCTCGTTGCCGATGGCCTGTGTGAGGTGTGTCTTTCCAAGACCAACACCACCATACACAACCAAGGGATTGAAGGATGTTGCGCCGGGCTTTTCGGCCACCGTTTTACCGGCCCTGCGGGCAACCCTGTTGCAGTCGCCTTCCACAAATGCATCAAATGTATAAATAGGGTTGAGCTGTGAATCAATCTGCATTTTCTTCAGACCGGGTATCACAAATGGATTCCTTACATGGTTGTTGATCACCAATGGAAAGTCCATCTCGTTGTTTGAATAACTTTTGAAAGATTGGCCACTCACATCCATTGTCAGGGGCTTGGACTTGCCATTTCCGCTGTCGACCATGATCCTGTATTCCAACCTTGCTTCCTTTCCCAATTCACGCTTCAATGTCTTGGCAAGGAGGTTGATATAATGCTCCTCAATGTATTCGTAAAAAAATTGACTTGGTACCTGAATCGTCAACACACTGTCTTTGATGGCCACAGGCTTAATGGGTTCAAACCATGTTTTGAAATGCTGCCACTCCACAATATCCTTGATGATCGCTAAACAATTACTCCAAATCTTATCAAAAGGTTTTTCCATTAGTAGGTAAGCAGTTTAAATATTGGTTTTTAGATATTTGGTTTTGGTGTTTAAAGTAGGGGTTTCTCCACATTTCCATTTCCTCGATAAAAGCAAGCCTGACGACGAATATAGATTCAGTTTTTAAATAAAAAAATTTTTTAATCCACAATATTTTTTACTATTAAAATAGATTGATTTTTATCTAATTTTTGCCCCCCTTCTCGTGAAAAATCGTAATCCAAACGGCCCAGCTGGAGCCCACCCCAGCCTACCTGGTTCACCAAGACTTTTTTACCCGCTTTGTTGGCATATTCCCTGGGCTTCTCAAAGAACCTGTGCGTATGACCGCCCAAGATCAGGTCAATGTGCTCAGACTCCTTTGCCAATACCTCATCACTCACCTTGTTGTCGCTGTACTTGTCGCCCAGGTGTGAAATACAGATCACCATATCACATTTCTTTTCTTTCTTCAGCAAAGCTGCGGTACGGCTGGCATTGCTGATCGGATCCATGTACACTGTGTTGCCATAAAGGCTCTCAGGAACAAGGCCAGTAAGCTCAATGCCTACCCCGGTTACACCAATTTTCAGATTGCCTTTCTTGAACACCTTGTAGGGCGCAAAATGATTTTCCATCGGCGTTTGCCCAAAACCATAGTTGCACATCAAGATAGGAAATTTTCCGTGTTCTGCTAGTTGTTTTACAAAGTTCTCCATGCCGGCATCGAAATCATGGTTGCCCATCACGCCGGCATCATATCCCATCATCTGCATCGCCTTCATTTCTGGCTCTCCTTTGAAGATGTTGAAATAGGGCGTTCCCTGAAAAATATCACCAGCATCCAGCAACAATACATTGGCTTCCTGTGCCCTGATGTTGCTGATGATTGCTGCCCGGGCCGCTATGCCCCCCATGCCTGCATTTCTGGTGCCATCCATCGGAAAAGGATCCAACCGGCTGTGCACATCATTGGTATGCAGGATGGTTAGTTTTGTAGATGATGAGGATGCAAATGAATGGCCATTGAGGAGCAGGGCTCCGGCGGTCATTCCACCTTGTATGATGAATTTTCTCCTGTTCATTGTATGATCCTGTTTTTGGGCTCTCCAAATGTTGTTATCCCTGCTTTGTTGCTGGCCTTGCAATACTCAATGATGGCATCGCGCTGAAAATATCCTGTTCGCTGCTGGGGCAGTTGCTTGAACAAGTTGAATCCACCTCCCCCATCAACGGCATAATCTGAGTTGACCATAAAATAACTGCGGTTCATGTCGATCGGAAGTCCGCCAATCATCACATCAACCGCTTTCTTGTCTTTTATCCGCATGCTGAGGCCCGCAACGCCTCCGCCACCACCATCATCGGCCAGTCGATCCAGCGATTGTTGCAAAATGTTTCCTTTGACCTCAACAATGATGAGGGTATTGTCAAAAGGCATCACCTCGTAAATCACCCTCCGGTCAATCTTTCCTGCAGCAATTCGGTTGATGCGCACGCCGCCATGGTTCATGAAGGCAAGATCCGCCCGCTTGTCAAATTTCTCTCTGGCTGCCCACAGATAGGCATCTGCCAGGAAATTCCCCAATGCGCTGTTGGGCACCTCCTTCAATAAATCTGTTGCATTTTCGGCAAGCACCTCATTCATGGTCATGTCTACGCTGTCCCTGTAGGGTTTCAGCATGCTGAGGTAGGAAGTATCTGACTTCTTTGTTTGCCCAACCGGATAGCCCTTGTAGCCAATGCCCGAAAGGGGTTGGGAGGAATGGCATGCAGCAAACAAAACAATAAACAGCAAAAAAGGGGTGATACGCTTCATCAGAAAGGGTGTATGTCGGAAGGTAATGATTTTTGGACAAATGTTTTAGACTGATTCAGATAAATGATAACTTCGCTTAAACAGCTATTATTATGGGATTCGATCTTACCGGTAAAATTGTGGCCAAATTTGAAACCATTCAACGTAGTGCCACCTTCAAAACAAGGGAATTTGTTGTTGAAACCAACGAAGACATCAACGGCCGCACCATCACCAATTTTGTGAAGTTCCAATCCGTACAAGACAGGACGACGATTATTGATCGTTTTAATATAGGTGACACGGTAAAAGTCCATTTCAACCTAAAAGGTTCCCGCTGGGAAAAGAACGGACAGGTTAATTATATTACCAACCTTGACGCCTGGAGGATTGAACAAATCAGCATGGGCCCAGGTGGTTCTATCGAAACGCCTCCTGCCTTCTCTCCTGATCCTGAGAGCCAACACGGCGTAGCAGACGACTTGCCATTCTAATCTACCCTTATAATGCAGCATGAGGTCCTTTTGCAACTTTCTCCGAAAGATGCAGCGCAATCTGCTGTCATCTCGGAAAATATTGCCAATGAATTAGGCCTGGACCCCAAGCGGGTCACAGGTTTCCATCTCATCAAAAAATCCATTGACGCCAGAAAGCGGAATGTATTGATCAACCTCAAGCTCCGTGCTTTTGTGGATGAGCCTTTTTTTGATGCAACCCTTCCTTCCTTTGTATTTCAGGATGTGCGCAAATCATCCAAACAAACCCTGATCATTGGCGCAGGACCTGCAGGGCTTTTTGCTGCGCTGGAGTTGATCCAACAGGGCATCAAGCCCATCATCCTGGAGCGCGGAAAAGACGTGAGGGAAAGAAGGCGAGACCTTGCAGCCCTCAACAAGGAAGGCATACTCAACGAAGACAGCAACTATTGTTTTGGAGAAGGCGGTGCCGGCACGTACAGTGATGGAAAGCTCTATACCCGAAGTACCAAACGCGGCAATGTTGACAAAGTGCTGCAATTGCTTGTTCATTTTGGTGCAGACCCTGCCATCCTCTATACCGCCCATCCACATATTGGCACCAACAAGTTACCAGGTATCATCCAAAACATCAGGCAACAGATCATCGAGGCTGGGGGCGAAGTGCATTTCAACGAGCGGGTGGCTGATTTCACCATAGAAAACCAAAGGGTGAAATCCGTCCATTGTACTTCAGGCAACAGCTTTGACGGAAACAACCTCATCCTGGCAACAGGTCATTCTGCCAAAGACATCTATATCTTGTTGCACAACAAAAACATCTTGATCGAGGCCAAACCTTTTGCCCTCGGCGTTCGGATTGAACATCCGCAATCCCTGATCGATTCTATACAATATCATTGCCCCAGTGCTATTGGCAGGGATGAATTCCTTCCCCCTGCTGCCTACCAGCTGGTGGAACAGGTCAATGGCCGCGGGGTATTTTCTTTTTGCATGTGCCCCGGTGGCATCATTGCTACAGCCTCCACCGTTCAAAACGAATTGGTGGTCAACGGATGGAGCCCTTCAAAAAGGAACAATCCTTTTGCCAACTCTGGCATGGTGGTGCAGATTGGTTTGGAGGAGGTGATGAAAGGGATGCGGGTTGATGTGAATCCCCTGCTGCTGCATCATTTCCAGGAAAATGTTGAACGCAGGGCCTATGCGGCGGGTGGTGGAAAATTTGTTGCCCCTGCCCAAAGAATGACAGATTTTGTGCAAGGAAGAACCTCATCATCCTTGCCAGAAAACTCCTACCTCCGTGGTGTGGTGCCGGTCAACATGAAAGATGTTTTGCCTGATTTTGTTTTCATTGCATTGCAAAATGCCTTCAAGGCTTTTGGAAAAAAAATGAAGGGATATTACACTGAAGAAGCCACCATCATTGCACCTGAAAGCAGGACATCCTCTCCTGTTAGGATTCCGCGCGACCCTGAAACCCTTCAACATCCGCAGATCAAGAACCTTTACCCCTGTGCAGAGGGCGCAGGCTATGCCGGAGGAATTGTCAGCGCCGCCATGGACGGGCAAAGGGTGGCCAACCACTTATCAATTTTCTCTGCAGCTGACAACTTTTCATTGTAATTTCCCATCACTATCAATTCATATGGACACAATTCTTGAAGTAAATGGACTGAAGAAATATTTCTCAGGACAGAAAGCGGTGGATGACATCAGTTTCTCCATCGAAAAAGGCTCTGTTTTCGGACTGCTCGGACCCAATGGCGCCGGAAAGACTACCCTGCTCAGGATGATCACGGGTATCTTCTTCCCAGACGAGGGAAAAATAACCCTGAACGGCAAACCGTTTGAACCCCTGCGCGACAATACCCTCATCGGCTACATGCCCGAAGAGCGCGGACTTTATAAGAAAATGAAAATCGGTGAACAGGTGCTTTATTTGGCGCAGCTCAAAGGCTTGTCCAAAAAAGAGGCCATGGAAAATATCAAGACCTGGTTCATCAAATTTCAAATGGAATCATGGTGGAACAAGAAGGTTGAAGACCTCAGCAAGGGCATGAGCCAGAAACTGCAGTTTGTAACTACGGTAGTGCACAATCCTAAACTGATCATCCTGGATGAACCCTTCAGTGGGCTTGATCCCGTGAATGCCAACCTGATCAAGGACGAAATTTTCAGGCTCTCAAAAGAAGGCGCCACCATCATTTTCAGCACCCACAGGATGGAACAGGTTGAAGAGATCTGCGACCATATTGTACTGGTGAACAAAGGCGCTAAAATCCTGGATGGCACCGTAAGCCAAATCAAACAAGACTTCAAAGAAAACATATTCGAACTTGGATTTGACCAGGCCCTGTTGGCAGAGCATACCGCCATCCATTTGTTTGATGTAAAGGAAAGCCACCAAAACAGGCTGCGCATCAGGATCAATGATGGCTTCAGCAACAATGACGTAATTCAATTCTTCATCAACAAAGGATTGAACATCCGTTCCTTCAATGAGGTACTGCCTTCACTGAACGATATTTTCATCCGCCTCATCCAGGGCACGCCAGAAGCAAGACAATTTCAAAACTGATCATTCTAATTCCATCTCATGAACAAGGTTTCACTTATTATAAAAAGGGAATACATCACCAGGGTCAGGAACAAACGCTTTCTGCTGGTTACTTTCCTCATGCCCATCATCTTCATCGGCTTTATTGCAGGCTCGGTATATTTTGCAGCCAGCGGACAAGAAGAAACCACCATTGCCGTTGTCAACGATCCAGGCTTTCTGAAAGAAAACCTCAACAGTGATTCAGGAAATGTTGTGTTTGCCTTTCCTCAAGGTACAGACAGCGTTAACTACAAGGACAAAAAATTTGACGGAATCCTTTACCCGGAGCTCTCAGAAGGCAAGCTGGTGGCGGAATTACACTCCTCAAAGCAATTGGGTTTTGAAACCACCCGCTATGTGGAGCGCCAATTAAACAAGGCATTGGAAAATAAACTTTTGCTGGAAAAAGGCATCGACAAATCAACCCTCGACTCCATTGCTGATGCATCCGAGGAAAATGTTCTGCTGAAAAACATGGTGGCAGACGAAGAGGGAAAATCAACGGAATCCAATGCTGGCATTGCCTACGGTGTAGGCTTTGGTAGCGGCCTCCTGATTTACATGACCATGTTCATTTTTGGAGCGATGGTCATGCGCGGGGTTGCTGAAGAAAAAACCAACCGCATTGCAGAAGTCATTGTGTCTTCCTGCAAACCTTTCGAACTCATGCTGGGAAAGATCATCGGCATTGCAGGGGTAGGCCTTACACAGTTGCTTTTATGGATTGTCTTGATGGTGGCCCTGTCGAGCTCACTGTCTGCCTTTATTCCTACCGAAACCTATCAACAGTTTCAATCGATGCAACAGGGCCAGCAAATGGTGGGCAGTGCCGCTGGCGTCAATCCGACAGCCCTCAAGATCCTGGAGGCAAAATCTACCCTGATTGAAAGTGTAAACTGGATGGTGATCATCGGCTGTTTCTTGTTCTATTTCCTTGGAGGATACCTTTTTTATGCATCCCTTTTTGCAGCCATCGGCAGCGTCATCAATGAAGACCCGCAGGAAGCGCAGCAACTGATGCTCCCCATCACCATGCCCATCATCTTCTCCTTTGTCATCCTGCAATCGGTGCTCAGCAATCCTGGCAGCCCTCTGGCCGTATGGACCAGCATCATCCCCTTCACATCCCCCATCATCATGATGGGAAGGATTCCGTTTGGCGTACCGGGAACCGTGCCTTATTGGCAGTTGGCCGCCTCCATGCTCAGCCTTATCGGTGGATTTATCCTGACCACCTGGTTTGCAGGAAAAATCTACAGAACAGGCATCCTGATGTACGGAAAAAAGGCCAGTTGGAAGGAAATGATCAAATGGAGTTTCAGGAAAAGCTAAAACTTCTGTTCGGAGTTTAAACATTGGCATCATTTTTGGTGTATTCTTTTCGTATGAAACTACTTTACAGCTACCTCAAGCCTTTCAAATGGCTTATTGGGCTCACCATGCTCCTTGCAACCATCAATACAGTGTTTTCACTGATTGACCCGATCATCTTTGGAAAAATCATCAAACTATCACAGGACATCAACATCAAGCAGGAAAACGGCAGCAATTTCAGCTGGGATGATTTTTTTGCTGCTACACTGACCCTTTTGCTCATGTCGATGGGAACGGCCATGATGAGCCGGATTGCCAAGAACATGCAGGATTATTTTGCCAATGTGGTGATCCAAAAATTTGGTGCAAGAATCTTTACCGATGGGCTTCAACATGCCATGAAACTCCCCTACCAGGAGTTTGAAGACCAGCGCAGTGGTGAAACCTTGAGCATCCTCACCAAGGTGCGGACCGACACGGAAAAATTCATCAACTATTTTGTCAATGCACTTTTTGCGATTGTGGTTGGTGTCATTTTTGTGTTCATTTATGCCTCTGTCTATGTACACTGGTCAGTACCCATTGCCTATGTGGTTGGCATTTCATTGCTTTCCTGGGGAACCAATGCCCTGAGCAAGAAAGTAAAACTGATCCAGAAAAAAATTGTCAGCAGCACCACCTCTCTGGCAGGCACCACAACAGAGAGCCTGAGAAATATTGAGTTGGTAAAGAGCCTTGGACTGACACAACAGGAAGTAAAGCGCTTGAATGCAGACACGTACAAAATACTTGGCCTGGAACTCACCAAAGTAAAAAGAATCAGGAGCATCAGCTTCCTGCAAGGCACCCTGGTCAATACGTTGCGCCAGGTGATTCTGTTTTTGCTGATGTGGCTGGTGTTCAAGGACAAGATGCAACCACATGAAATGGTGACCATGCAGTTCTTCTCTTTCTTCATTTTTGGACCCTTGCAGGAAATCGGAAACATTATCCTCTCCTACCGCGAAGCGGAGGCCTCCATCAGCAATTACCATAAGCTGATGGAAAAGCAACCGGAAATGAAGCCCGAAAATCCTGTCCATTTGGGCAATGTAGAAAACCTCAGTTTTGATAATGTTGGATTCAAGCACATCACAGCAAAACAGAAGGCCATCGACGGCATCAGCTTTGCCGTCAAGCAGGGTGAAACCGTTGCGTTTGTCGGACCTTCAGGCTCAGGCAAAACCACCTTGATGAAACTCCTTGTAGGGCTCTATCGCCCACAAGAAGGAAAGGTGCTTTACAATGGTTTGGATGAAAACGAGATTGATTTTGAAGACCTCAGAAAACAAATTGGATTTGTAACGCAAGACACCCAACTGTTCTCTGGCACCATCAAAGAAAACCTGCTTTTTGTCAATCCAGAAGCAACAGAAGAAGATCTACAATCAGCCCTGGACAAGGCTTCCTGCGAAACCCTGCTCAAACGCACAGAGAATGGCATCAACGCTGTGATTGGTGAAGGTGGAATGAAATTATCTGGTGGAGAGAAACAAAGAATATCCATTGCCCGCGCCTTGCTGCGCAACCCAAGGGTATTGCTGTTTGACGAAGCCACTTCCGCACTTGACTCCATTACCGAAGAAGATATTACCGCCACCATCAGGGAGATTTCTGCCAGAAAAGAACAAATCACTTTACTGATAGCCCACAGGCTCTCTACGATCATGCATGCAGACAGGATCTATGTACTGGAAAAAGGAGTCATAATTGAAACTGGCTCCCACGAAGAACTCATCGCGGAGAAGGGATTGTATTATGCCATGTGGAGACAGCAGATTGGGGAGAGGGCGTAGGAGGTTGAGGGGGTTAATTCGTCAAATCCTCCACTTCACTGAGCAATACCTCCAATGCGGTGGTGCTTTGAAATATTTCTATCAATGAGAAAATCAGGGATACCAACAGCGTAATCAAACTGGTGGCAAAGAGGATGTTGGCCAGTGAATCCCATGACCTGTAAATGCAATACATACAAGCCACACAGAGCAGGAAACTGAAGACTCCTGCTGCCTGCATATAACGGATATAATTCAATCTCCTCCGGAGGCTCTTGATCTGCTCCAATAGATTTTTCTTGTTCTTCAAATGAATATAATCATCAAAGAGTTTGCGCACCAGGCTTGCAATCGCAAGGAAACGATTGGTGTATGCAAGCAGTAACAAACTGATGGCGGGGAAAAGCAGGGCGGGAGTGGTTATTGAAATTTCCATGGGTGCTTATTTAACTGAAAGCTTAAAATCAATCGAAATATCAGTCTCTCCTTTTGAAACCGGGTCTCC
>CAILKQ010000128.1 GCA_903834825.1 uncultured bacterium
CCGGACCTGTGACAGTCAACGGTTTTCAAGACCGCCGCATTCGACCGCTCTGCCATCTCTCCGGCGCAAAAGTAAAACATCAAAGCCGAATTAAAAAGAAATCATCGAAAAAACATCTTAAAACTCCTCACTGCAGTTTAATAACTTTACCAACAGATGAAGGAACTCAAACAGCTGAATAAATATTTCTGGAAATACCGGTGGAGACTTACCCTTGGGTTTATATTCATTTTATTGTCCAACTACTTTGGTATACTGGCGCCACAGATGACAGGCTATGTGGTAGATGAAGTGCAACGGGCAATCAATCCAGTTGCCATGCCTTCCGAAAAGGTCTTTTTTGATCCATTGGTCAAGTGGTGCATTGGCGTCTTCAAAAACGCTGGGCTTGATTTTTCGCAGTTGGTCATGGCCTGCGGATTGCTCTTGCTTGCACTGGCATTGATCAGGGGATTTTTTATGTTTTTGATGCGCCAAACCATCATTGTCATGAGCCGCCATATTGAGTTTGACCAGAAAAACGAGGTGTATGCGCATTACCAGCAGTTGGATGCACAATTCTACAAGGTAAACAGTACCGGCGACCTCATGAGCCGCATGTCTGAAGACGTCTCAAGGGTAAGGATGTATACAGGACCTGCCCTGATGTACCTGATGAACCTTAGCATACTGATTGCAATCAGCCTGTTCTACATGTTCAAAAAAAATGCTCTATTGTCTGCTTATGTTCTTGCACCTTTGCCATTGCTGGCCTTTGCCATGTATTTTGTCAACATCTACATCAACAAGAAAAGCGAGAAAATACAAGCCCAATTGAGCACCCTAACCAGTCTGGCGCAGCAGTCCTTTTCTGGAATAAGGGTCATCAAATCCTACAACCAGGAGAAGTCATCCCTGGGTTTTTTCGACGCAGAAAGCGAAGGCTACAGGAAAAGTGGAATGGCACTCTCTACCATGGAAGCGGTTTATTTTCCGGCCATTGGATTGCTGATTGGATTAAGTACGCTGTTGACAATTTATATTGGAAGCATCTATCAATTGGAACACCGCATCAGTGCCGGAACCATCGCGGAGTTTGTGGTCTATATCAACATGCTTACTTTTCCCGTTTCTGCCATTGGCTGGGTAGTATCTAACACCCAAAGAGCGGCGGCTTCCCAAAAACGACTCAATGAATTCCTTCAAATAAAATCCAATATCATTGAAGTCAAGGATGCTGAGAGCCTTGAAAAAATTGATCTTCTGGAGTTTGATGCGGTAGATTTTACCTTTCCTCATACAGGGATAAGGGCAGTTAAGGACTTTAGCCTCAGTATAAAGCGCGGCGAAAAAATTGCATTGATTGGCAAGACCGGTTGTGGTAAATCCACGGTAGCCCAGTTGTTGATCAGGATGTTTGATCCACAGAAAGGTCAAATCAGGTTGAATGGGAAAAATATAAATGGACTCAATCTTGATTCATTGAGAAAATTGGTCAGTTATGTTCCACAGGATGTTTTTTTGTTCAGCGATTCCATCCACCACAACATCAATTTTAGTTCCGGTGAGGAGGATATTTCCAAGGCAAAAAAAGCTGCCGAAAACGCGGTGATCCAAGATGAGATTGAGGCATTGCCCAATGGATTTGAAACGATGATAGGGGAGCGAGGTGTTACACTTTCTGGGGGACAGAAGCAACGGATATCCATTGCTAGAGCGCTTTCCAAAGAAAATGACCTATTGATATTTGACGACTGCCTAAGTGCTGTGGATGCCAATACCGAGCACAAGATAGCCTCAAACCTTAACCATTATTTGGTGAATAAAACGGCCATCATCATCACCCATAGGATTTTCCCATCCTTTGTTTTTGATCAAATCATTGTCATGGAGGATGGTATGGTCTTAGAAAAAGGCACCCATGAGGCATTGGTCAAAGCCAACGGGTATTATGCCAATTTATTGAGAACCCAGCAAATGGATGCTGGTCTTCCTCAATAACAGGCTTTTTAGCCATAAAAAACAGTTCCAAAAAAGCAATACTAAATTTTGACAATTCCAAAACAATGCTATCTTTATAGAGACCAACCAATTGCTCTCACCAAAATCTTCAATTGTGCAGTACGACAACAACGAAAAAAGAATGGACAGCGTTTACAGCAAACGCATTAGGGCAGGCAAAAGAAGGACCTATTTCTTCGATGTCAGGACTACCCGTGGCAATGATTATTACCTGACCATCACAGAAAGCAGAAAGCGTTTCAATGACGATGGTTATGACCGTCACAAGATTTTTTTATACAAAGAAGATTTTAATAAGTTTATCAAAGCACTGGGTGAAGCAGTAGATCATGTAAAAACTGAATTGATGCCTGATTTTGATTTCGATGCATTCAACCATGAATATGATGAGGAAGGTGGTGAAGGCCAGGAAGGTGGTTATAGCGGAGGTTATTCCAGACCTGTATCAGCTCCGGTTGTTTCTGTTGAAGCTGCCGAAGCTCCTACAGAAGAATCTCCCATATCATCTTCAGAAGATACTTCAACCGCCCAGCCTTCGGCTGACGAGTTTAACCCTTCAACCTCCTCAGCCCCCCAGGCTTCTGATGACGAGTTCAACGCTTCAACCCCCTCAACCCCTTCAACCTCCGAAGGCGACAACGGAGCTTCAGAAGAAGTTGACAAATGGTAATATCATTTTAAATATTTTATTCAAGGGTGGATTTTTCCACCCTTTTGTTTTTTACCCAATCAAACGATTCATGATGAAATTGTATGTTTTTCTCATTTGCTCATTCTTATTCTCACAGCAAACCATTTGGGCCCAAAACAATACAAGCCTTTTTCTTGATGACCTGTCACTCCAAACCTATTCAGAAGGCATAAGACCTGTATCTGCCAAGTCTAATTATTGGCATAATACAATCAAAATAGGTGGCGTTGCATACAAAAGGGGATTTGGCGCTCAATCGCCTGCAGTGCTTTCATTCATGCTGGATGGCAACGCCAAAAGTTTTTCAACTGAAGTAGGTGTTGATGATTCTGCCAACACAGCCATCCCACTTACTTTTTATGTGCTGGCTGATCAAAAAATCTTGTTTCAAAGCAAGGCCATGCATGTTGGGGATGCTGCGGTAAAGATTGATCTAGACCTTACCGGAGTCAGGCAATTGGGACTGTTGATCACCGATACGGTGGGTGGATTGGGTAACAAAAGAACCAATGGGAACTGGGCCAATGCCAGGTTGCTCATCAAGGAAGGATTTACCCCAGGATATGTGCAGAACAACGGTCCTAAATATATCTTGACGCCTGCACCCAAGAAAACGCCACAAATCAATACCGCCAAGGTTTTTGGTGCCACCCCTGGAAATCCGGTTCTTTTTAAGGTAGCTACAACTGGGATTCAACCAATGTCATTCAGTGCTTCAAATCTTCCCGAAGGATTACAAATTGCTTCAGAAACTGGCATCATTACTGGATCTGTGAAACAGCGGGGTAATTATGAGGTGATCCTGAAAGCAAAAAACCAATTGGGTGAGGCTACTAAAAAATTGATCATTAAAATAGGCGATACCATTGCACTTACTCCACCCATTGGATGGAATGGATGGAACTCCTGGGAAGCTGAGATTGATCAGGAAAAGGTTTTGGCTTCGGCTTATGCTATGGTAAAAACAGGATTGGCGGATCATGGTTGGACCTATATCAATGTGGATGATGCATGGATGGGCAAACGAGGTGGACCCGATACAGCATTGCAACCCAATGAAAAGTTTCCAGACATCAAAGGCATGATCGATCAGATCCATACAATGGGACTGAAGGCTGGTTTGTATTCAACGCCATACCTCGCAAGCTATGGTGGTTATGTGGGCGCATCCTCTGATTATCCTACCGGTGGTGAAACCCATGAACTTTTCAAGCCCAATCGACCGCCTTATAGCCGTATTGGCAAATACAAGTTTGAACCCAACGATGCCCGCCAAATGGCTGCTTGGGGTGTGGATTTTCTAAAATATGATTGGCGTATAGACGTTGCGTCAACAGAACGCATGTCAACTGCCCTTAAAAACTCTGGAAGGGATATCGTTTTCAGCCTTTCCAACAATGCACCCTTTGAAAAGGTGACTGATTGGGTTCGGTTGTCGAACATGTATAGGACTGGTCCGGACATCAAGGACAGTTGGACAAGTTTATACAACACTTCATTTGTGTTGGACAAATGGTCGCCTTTTGCTGGTCCAGGGCATTGGAGCGATGCAGACATGATGATTGTGGGTGATGTTTCCATTGGACCTGTATTGCACCCCACACGGCTTACCCCTGATGAACAATACAGCCATGTGAGTATTTTTAGCCTCATAGCTTCTCCAATGTTGATTGGCTGTCCAATCGATCGATTGGATCCGTTTACGGTGAGCCTGCTTTCCAATGATGAGGTCATTGCCATCAACCAAGACCCATTGGGCAAAGCTGCACGACTAGTTTTGGAGAAAGATGGGTTTCAGGTATGGAAACGTGAGCTGGAAAATGGTGATTATGCGGTTGGTATTTTCAATATTGCCGGTTATGGCAAAACGCCACAATCTTATTTTCGTTGGGGCAAAGAACAACCCAAAACATTTGCGTTGAATTTTAATGAAATTGGCCTGCTTGGCAATTTCAAGATAAGGGATGTTTGGCGCCAAAAAGACCTTGGAATTTTCAAGGGTAAAATAACAACTTCAATCCCTCACCATGGCGTGGTGATGATTCGTTTAAAAAAGAATAGCTGAGCTACATTCCATATAGCCCTAACCCCTCAACCCCAAAAAAGCATTCATCAACCCCGTTGTCGAACTGTCATGGCCTTCAATCTGTTGGGATCCATCAAGCTGTGGTAAGATCTTATTGGCCAATTGCTTCCCCAATTCAACACCCCATTGGTCAAAACTGTAAATATTCCAGATGACGCCCTGGACAAATATTTTGTGTTCGTATGCCGCAATGAGTTTACCCAGCTCAAATGGGTCAATCTTTTTTAACAGGAATGAGTTGGTGGGTTTGTTTCCTTCAAAGACCTTGAACGCCACCAGCGCATTTCTTTGTTCTTCAGAAAGTTGAGGCAATTCAGCAACTGCTTCTTCAGCAGTTTTACCATTCATCAACGCTTCTGTCTGTGCAAAGAAATTCGTCATTAATTTTACATGGTGGTCGCCAATTGGATTGTGGCTGATTGCAGGTGCTATAAAATCACAAGGGATCATCAATGTTCCCTGATGGATCAGTTGATAAAACGCATGTTGTCCATTGGTGCCGGGTTCGCCCCAAATCACTGGGCCTGAAGCATAACCTAATGCATTTCCACTTCTATCAACACGCTTTCCATTGCTCTCCATATTCCCTTGTTGGAAATAGGCTGCAAAACGGTGCAGGTATTGATCGTAAGGAAGGATGGCTTCAGACTGCACGCCAAAGAAATTGACATACCAAAGGCCAATCAAAGCCATTTTTACCGGGATGTTTTCTTCAAATGAATTGTTCTTGAAATGCTTGTCCATTGCGTGGGCGCCTTTCAGCAAGGACTCAAAATTTTTATAACCAATGGTCAATGCAATGGATAGTCCGATGGCACTCCAAAGGCTGTACCTTCCTCCAACCCAATCCCAAAATTCAAACATGTTTTCCTTGGCAATGCCAAATTCAACCACGGCTTTTTCATTGGTAGACAATGCCACAAAATGTTTGGCAACATGGGTAGCATTCCCGGATTGTTGGATGAACCAATCCCTTGCCGTATGGGCATTGGTCATGGTTTCCTGTGTAGTGAAAGTCTTGGAAGCAATTAAAAACAAAGTTTCGTCAGCCGCTATACCTTTCAGGCATTCAGCAATATGTGTTCCATCTACATTGGATACAAAATGGACTTGCATGCCCTCAACCCAATAGGGTTTTAGGGCTTCCGTTACCATGACTGGGCCCAGGTCGCTTCCCCCAATGCCGATGTTGACAATTTGTTTGATGGGCTTGTCAGAATATCCTTTCCATTCACCTGAGTGAATCTTGCTGCAGATCTCTTTCATTTGTGAGAGAACGGCTGTAACCTTGGGCATCACGTCTTCACCATCCGTCGTCACAGGTTCGCCAGAGAAATTCCGCAAAGCGGTATGTAAAACTGCCCTGTTTTCCGTCCTGTTTATTTTTTCACCATCAAACATGGCGTTGATCGCTTCTTTTAAGCCAGATTCATGGGCAAGTTCATTCAACAACTTCAATGTCTCATCAGTGATGATGTTCTTTGAATAATCAAAGAGCAGGTTGCCTTCTGTCTGTGAAAATGCATCAAAACGCGAAGGGTCATTCCTGAACAGTTCACGCATGTGCACCTGCTTCATTTGAGTTGCGTGTGATTCAAGTTTTTTCCAGGCCTCGGTTTTTGTAGGATTGATGGTTGGGAAGGGCATCAGTTGTATTGTTTTAAACTATCTTCTAATTGATTGATCATGTCTGCATGAATATCCAGATGGGTGACCATCCTGAAGCGGGTAGGGGAGATCGCAAAAAACAATACGCCTTTGTTACTCATGTTGGAGATGAATGCAGGCAGGTTGAAATCAGGCATGCATTCTGCGATTACTATATTGGTTTCGACGGGAACAACTTCTTTCACAAAGGATTTCTCCTTGAGTATTGCCTCAATGGCCTTGGCATTCAAATGGTCTGTGCTGAGCCGGTCTACATTGTTTTGCAATGCATACAATCCTGCTGCCGCCAAACTGCCTGCCTGCCTCATTCCGCCTCCAAATACTTTTCTGATGCGCCTGGCTTTTTTGATAAAAGCTGCATCACCCAACAATAGGCTTCCAACCGGTGCGCCCAATCCTTTGCTGAGACAGATGGAAATGGTGTCAAAAGCTTCACCATATTCTGCAGCTGTTTCATTTTTTGCAACAAGTGCATTGAAAAGCCTGGCTCCGTCGATGTGTAAAGACAAACCATTTTTTCTACAAACTGCACCAATCTCCAGGATATCGTTGAAGTTATAGCAACTGCCCCCACCCCGATTTCCTGTGTTTTCTATTACCACAAGCCTCGACAATGGTTTATGGACATCATCAGGATTGTGAATGGATGCTTCCACCATGGATGCGGTAATCCTGCCACGGTCTCCTTGTAGCAATTTCACTGATGCGCCGGAGTTCGAGGCTATTCCACCCCCCTCGTATTGATAAATATGGGAAAGTTCATCACAAATGACCTCGTCCCCTGGTTGGGTATGACACCTGATGGCAATTTGATTGGTCATGGTACCACTGGGGCAAAAAAGGGCTTTTCCCTTTCCAAACATCGCTGCTGAGAACGATTCCAACGCATTGATGGAAGGGTCTTCCTGGAAAACATCATCCCCAACTGGGGCTTGATGCATTGCGTCGAGCATGTCTTTTGAGGGCTTGGTGACGGTATCCGATCTTAAATCTATGGTCATATGGCAAAATTAATTCAACAAAACCGGTTAAATCTTATTGTTTTCAACTTTTGGTTCACATATTTTATTGATTTTCATAAAAAAATGGTATTTTTTGGTAAATGCCTATGATTTGTGGAAAATGAATTTTAATTTTGCAGGCATCACCGTAGCCTTTGATTAATAACAACTCCTTGGCAACTTACCAAGACTTCTCACCCGTATTACCAAGACAAATCCAAATTCTACCATGAGGCAATTAAAAATAGCGACACAGATTACGAACCGCGACTCACAGGCGGTAGAGAAGTACCTTCAGGAAATTTCTAAAATATCAATGATCACGCCGGAAGAAGAGACCATTCTTGCCCAGCGGATTAAAATGAACGATCAGCGTTCATTGGATAAATTGGTTCAGGCCAACCTTCGTTTTGTGGTTTCTGTTGCAAAACAATACCAGCACCAGGGTCTTTCTTTGAGTGACCTCATCAATGAGGGTAATCTCGGATTGATCAAGGCTGCACAAAGGTTTGATGAGACAAAAGGTTTCAAATTCATTTCCTATGCAGTGTGGTGGATTCGTCAATCTATCCTTCAGGCATTGGCTGAACAAGGTCGTCTGGTGCGTCTTCCACAAAACAAGATTGGTACATACAACAAAGCCAACAAGGCTTATATGGCTTTTGAACAGGAACATGAGCGTGAGCCATCTACTGAAGAACTTGCCGAGATCCTTGAAATGAGCGAAACAGAAATCAACAATATTTTCCAAAGCAATACTCGTCATACTTCATTGGATGCTCCGGTACACGAAGCTGAAGATGTGGCCATGGGCGATCTTTTGCAAGGTGGTGATGATACGGATGATGATGTAATGAAGGATTCTCTTCGTGCTGAGATCCGACGTGTCCTCAAATCATTGAGCCCTAGAGAAGCAGAAATTGTAAATGCTTATTTTGGACTGGATGGCGAAAATGGCGTTACCATTGAGCAAATTGGTCAGAAATATGATCTTACCAAAGAGCGTATTCGCCAAATCAAAGAAAGGGCCATCAAACGCCTTCAAAAAGCCCGTTACAGCAATGCGCTGAAAGCATATTTAGGGTAGTAATTATTTTAGAGCCCCGCAATTGCGGGGCTTTTTTTGAACCCTTCCACCCATTTTGTTGTTTGAATGTCATGAGGTATTTGATAATTCTTTTATTGTGTTTATTGGTGGGAAGTTGTGAAAAGGACATCACCATCCAATTGGATCCCAGTTTGAGCCGGCTCGTTGTTGATGCTACCATCGAAAATGGCCGTCCACCCATGGTTTTCCTTTCCAAAAGCCTCGATTATTTCAGCAAAATTGATCCTGCAGTGCTTTCCTCTTCTTTCGTTCACAATGCCAAGGTGCGGATTTCGGATGGTTCAACTGATGTATTATTGAAAGAGGATTCCATTAAAAATAGCACAGGCACCAAAATCTATTTTTACACCATCGCAGGCCAGTCTTTACCCTTTTTGGGGAAACTCAAGTCATCTTACAGCATAACCATTGAGGCAGACGGTAAGGTATACAATGCAAAAACCACGATACCTGAAACCACAAGAAAAATTGATTCCCTGTGGTGGGAAAAAGTTCCTTTGGCAAAAGACAGCAACCGTGTCAAGGTAGTCGTCAGGGCCACAGACAAGCCAGGACTTGGTGATTATATCCGTTTTTTTACCAAAGTAGGGCAACAGCCTTTCTTACCTGGTTTCAACAGTGTTTTTGACGACCAGGTGATTGATGGTCAGCAATACACCATCCCTGTAGACAAAGGGTTTGATAAGAATGCACAGTTCTCAGACAGCACATCTTATTTTAAAAGGGGCGATACAGTGATGATCAAGGTCTGTAACATTGATAAACAGACCTATGATTTTTGGAGAACCAGTGAATTCAATTTCCAGAGTGTAGGCAACCCATTTTCAAGTCCTATACGCATCCTGTCCAATATCAACAATGATGCCCTTGGTTATTTTGGAGGATATGGTTGCCAGTACAAGACCATCATCATCCCCCGTTAATATTGATTTAGCATCTTTCTTTTAAGCCTTTATACAAATAGTCTGATTTAATTAACAAACTCTAACGCCTAAACGCTATTTTTGCAGGCAGTAAAATTTACAACATGAGCACATCCACCATAGAAAAAGTAAGTTGTTTGATTATCGGTTCCGGACCTGCTGGGTATACTGCAGCCATTTATGCATCAAGAGCCAATTTACATCCAGTTTTATACCAGGGTATACAGCCCGGAGGTCAGCTTACCATAACCACTGAAGTGGAGAACTATCCCGGTTATCCTGAAGGGATTCAAGGCCCTGAAATGATGGTTGATTTTGAAAAACAATCCAAGCGAATGGGCGCAGATATCCGTTATGGATTGGCCACCAAGGTGGATTTTTCATCCCAACCGTTCAAAGTATGGATTGACGAGGAAAAAGAAATGCATGCAGATACAATCGTTATTGCTACGGGTGCTTCTGCCAAATGGTTAGGCATTGAAAGTGAGCAAAGATTGAATGGTTATGGTGTGAGTGCCTGTGCTGTTTGTGACGGATTCTTTTTCCGTGGGAAAGAAGTGGCTATTGTTGGTGCAGGGGATACTGCTGCAGAAGAGGCCCATTACCTGAGCAAATTGGCCACAACCGTACACATGTTCATCAGAAAAGACCAGATGCGCGCTTCAAAAGTGATGCAAGACCGTGTGATGAATACACCGAACATCAAAATGTATTGGAATACAGATACAGATGAAATCCTTGGCGACAAGAAAGTAGAGGCCGTAAGAATTATCAACAACAAAACCGGAGAAAAACAAGAGATTCCAATTTCAGGATTTTTTGTGGCCATCGGACATGAACCCAATTCTTCCATTTTCAAGGACTTCCTTGATATGGATGAAGCAGGATACATCAAGACCATTCCTGGATCATCCAAAACAAATATTGAAGGCGTTTTTGCTTGCGGTGATGTACAAGACAAACATTACAGACAGGCCATTACGGCTGCAGGAAGCGGTTGCATGGCAGCCATCGACGCTGAGCGTTTTCTGGCTGCAAAAGGGCACTGATCAAATCTAATTTTGCAAGATGTTGGGTCATGACCAGTTCATGGCAATGAATACCAATGCACCTGACAGGTAGCCCAACAAAGCCCAGAGGCTGATCTTTTTGATATACCAGAAGAATTCTATCTTGGTTAGGCCCATTGCAGCCACACCTGCTGCAGATCCTATGATTAGAATGCTTCCCCCCGTTCCTGTACAATAGGCGATAAACAGCCAGAAGGGATGGTCTTTTGGAAATTCTGCCAGGCTGTACATTCCTTGCGTTGCGGCAACAAGGGGAACATTGTCAATGATTGCTGACAGCACTCCCAGACAAACCACTACCAATTTTTGGTTGCCAATCACTGCATTGAGTTTTGCCGCAACATCTGTCAAAACTCCAGCAGATTGCAAGGCTGCAACACTGATCAATATCCCAAGGAAAAACAAGATGCTGGGTGTATCAATTTTTCTGATGGCATGGTTTACTGAAAGGTTGTCCTTGTCTAAGGTGTCTTTGCCACTGTTAATGATTTCAGTAATCAGCCACATCATGCCCAATGAAAACAGCATTCCCATGAAAGGAGGAAGGCCTGTCAGGGTTTTGAAAACGGGTACAAAGAGAAGGGAAGCCAAGCCCACCAACAAAACAAGGTTGCGTGTTTTTGCGCCAATGGTATGTTCTGGATGTTTGTTTTTTTCCGCGGTTTCAACTTTTCCTTTCAGGCTGAAGGCTAATGCAATCAATGGGATGATGACAGAAACAATGCTTGGAACGAATACAGTCCGCATGATTTCAATGGCAGAAATCTGACCGCCAATCCAAAGCATCGTTGTGGTTACGTCTCCAATGGGCGACCATGCGCCTCCTGCATTGGCGGCAATCACTATCATCGCAGCAAAAATCAACCTGTCTTTGTTGTCGTGAATGAGTTTTGCGGTAAGCGAAATCAAAACAATCGTAGTAGTCAGGTTATCAAGCACTGCGGAAAGGAAAAAAGCGATGATGGCAATGATCAAGAGCAATCGTTTTTTGTTTGTCGTCTTGATGCTGGAGGAAATAATGTCAAATCCATCATGTGCATCTATCAGTTCAACAATGGTCATGGCGCCCAAAAGGAAAAACAAAATGCCAGATATTTCTCCCATGTGTTCCAGCAATTCATGGTTTACCTTATCATGTGAAATGCCGCTGAAAACATAGAATGTCCAGCAGATCACACCGGTAAGCAATGCACTGGAGGCCTTGTTGAGTTTGATTTGGTGTTCAAACGCGATGGCCAGATAACCGATGATAAAGATGGTAATTAACATGGGATTATTGAATTGAAATGAGATCAGCTACAGATTTTGGCCTCAATGCTTCCAGCCATTTGAAACCACGCAATTCTTTTTTGTCTTCCGGTATTTCTTTGATGGGATACGTGGTGCCTGTGACGCCATTTATCCATGTCACCCTTTTCAATTCTTTTTTGATGAATTTCATGATGATGGCATCTGCCATGGAATAGGTCATGCCAACATAGGAGCTGTCCTGGTCTTGTAAATAATATAAACTCTCACTGTTGCCTTTTGTTTTGAACTGATCGATTTCACCATCAACAAATTGTCCGATCATGTTGTTGCCCCTCAACTGGTTGAACAGTCCTTCAGGCGTGCGGTTGACGGTAAAAGCATTTTCATTGGCCTGAAACCTGTCTGCTTTTTTGTTCTTCGTGAAAAGATAAAGGGTATCTCCTGAAATCTGGCTTCCCTGTGCCCACAAAACCGGCTCAACATAGAAGCGAAAAACCGAGTCCAGTCCAGAGTAGTAGAGGCTGTCAGATTTTCCTTGCAGTGAATCTGAAAATATTTTAACGTGGTGGTAAGCCTTAAAAAACCGGATGGTATCAGTGTTGATTTTGCGTGCAGTGTCTTTTTTGAGATAGGCAGAGTAGAGGGTGTCGGCTGCAATAAAAAGTGAGTCATTGTCTTGCTTGAACACCATCATGGGGCGCATCCAGGCATTGATGGTCTTGAATTCATTGTTGAATGCTGCTTTACCGGAGAGCATGGAAATTCCCTGGGCAGAGTCCTTGTAAAAAACATTTCCATCAGCCAGACCCGATGATGATTTTTTATCATAATCAATTTTATCGGCTATCACCGTTTGTACACTGTCATCAATGATCGGTCTCTTGGTAAAGCTGGCCTTGCCGTTTTTTAAATCGTAAAATCCTTCCCTGGTGCGGATCCTGGACCTTCCATCGTTGATGGTGGTTGCTGCAACAAAACTGGTAACTTCTGAGTTGACATTGTACAGCAATGTGTCTGTTGTCATGGTATATTCCGGATCAACCAGTTTGACATTTTTCTGAAAATAGACATCCCTGGTATCGGTATAGTAAAACCCTTCTTTGCTTGTCAATACGGATTCTCCATTGACTACTTTGCCGCCATTGAGGTAAGTGCCAATTTTGGCATTCATATCATATTCCAGGGCTTCTGTGGTCAAGACACCTTTTCCATCGGTAAGTTTTACCTTTTTTTTCAGCTCGGCAATTCTTGTATCGCCCTTGTATTTGAGGTATTGAGAATAAGTATGAACACTGTCTGCATCATTGATGTGGATATTTCCGAAAGCTTCCAGTTGGTTCAACTTGACGTTCTGTGCTGCGCTGTCGCAATAGAAAAGCGTATTGTCTTGTTTCATTACCACATTGCCGATCAACAGATTGAGGTCTCCTGTTGAATCCTGTTTGACCCTCCTGAATACATCGGCCTTGATGATTTGAATGAACCTTGTGCTATCCATTGGAGGCGCAATGCTGTCAATTGCTTTTTCCTGCGCCTGGGATTGTTGTAGCAGGCAAAAAAGAAAAAAAATCAGGATGACAGTTCCTTGTTTGTACATTATTATTGTTTGGACAAGGAATCTGGAAGCGGAGCCATTAGCGGGGCAGTCTTGTCTTTTTTGCCAAATACGGATACCTGAACATATCTTTTTGGATGCAAACGAAAATCTTGCAGCAAAGTATTGAGGCTGTTGCTGGTGCTGTTCAGGCTCTTGTACAGCTGATCATCTGTGGCTAACTTCCCCAGGCTTCCCTTGCCTTCTTTGATGCCAGCAAGGATAGTGTTGAGGGTAGTGGTGGCCTTTTCCAATGAGGAAACGGTCTTGCTGATATCTGCGGAAGCCATATCCCTTGAAGCTTTGGTAAGATTATTGACGATAGCTGTAATGGAATCATTGTTCTGTTTCAGATTTTCAGAAAAGCCGTTAACATGTTCAAGTGTTTGGGCAAGGCTTCCTTTGTTGGGTTCAAGCAATTTGTCGAGTCTTGAGGTGGTTGAGGCCAATGACTCCAAAGTACTGCCAATGTTTTGCTTGGCCTCAGCGTCAAAAACATTGCCTACTTTTCGCAGCGTAGAATCCAAGGTGGCCAGTGTTCTGTTGACGTTTTCAACGGTGGGTTGCAGCGTTTCTTTCAGGTCTTCCACCATGCTTTTGTTTTCCATTCCCTTGAGGGTATCTCCCTCATTCAAGAAGGTTTTGGCATTGCCCATGGTGATGACAATGGCAGTAGACCCAAGCGGAGTAGCAACTATTTTGGCATAGGAGTCAGTGGGGATATTGATTTCTTTGACCAGTTGAAAAGATACAACCACTGCTGAAAGGTCATGGTCTTTTTCTTCGAGCCCTTCAACCGCACCCACCCTTAATCCGTTGATTTTTATTCCATCCGCAACATTCAGACCTTCCACTCTTTTGAAAGTGACATACATGGTTGATTTCTTGGCAAAGACATTTTTCCCTTTCAAAAAATTAAAACCCAGGATCAGAAATGTGATGGATATGGCCGTCAACGCACCAACCTTCGTCTCATTAGATATTTTCATCATAAATTTATTCATTTAACCCCTCTGCCTTCGGCAGACAAGTTCAACCCCTTCAACCTTACTTCCCATCCACCATCGCCTTGTACTTCAACACCGCATTGGCAATAGACCTTGTCAATTCTACCTGTCCGCTCTCGCTGTTCAAGTAAGCTTCTTCATCTTTGTCTGTGATGAATCCGGTTTCAATCAACACAGCAGGCATGTTGGTCGCCTGAAGCACCCAGATTCCCATGTGATTCCTCTGTAGTACCCCAGCGCTTTTCCTACCCACCGCAACAAATTCATCCTCTATCATCGAGGCAAGTTTTACAGAGTTTTTAAAAAACTTCTGAGACCAAAGACGTGCCTTGATCATTGCTTCCGGGCTGTTGACATCTGGAATATCCATTACCTCGGCAGAGGATTCATATCTTTCATCCTCAATAATACCCTTGGCTTTTTCATCAGACCTGTCTGCAGCCCAAACATAGGTAGAAGTTCCGTGTGCAGGATTAGGGGAGGTGGCATAAATAGGCACTTTCCTGTAGTATTTTTTTCTTTTACTGCCTTTTCCTTTGTAATAGGGTACTGATTTGTAACCTGTCACGGTTTTCTTGGGTGGTGCAGCATTTACATGAACGCATACAAAGAGGTCACCATTTTCCCTGTTGGCGAAATTGGCCTTCTCGGTAACAGAATGGTAAACATCAGTATTCCTTGTCATCACAATCCGCGTTTCTGTCAACTCGTTCCTGAGCAAAGTGTCCAACCTTTGGGCAATTTGAAGGGTAATTTGCGCCTCTGTTGAATATTCACCGCGGGCACCGGGGTCTGTTCCGCCATGGCCGGCATCAATGATGATGGTTTTGATTTTTGGTGGACGGACAGGGGGCTGTGCTATCACCATTGACCCCAATATCAACCCTAAAGCAAAAACCAGTGAAAATGCATGCAGCGATTTTGCCATATTTGAATTTCATTTAGTTTGGTAAGCCGTTGACAATCTTCACAAAATCTTACAACTTAATTTGACTAATTTTGATTGTCATAATTATGCTACAGCCCAAAAGCAAATTTAGCTTAAAATATCTTTTTATCTTGATTTTATGCTCAGGGTTACTTCCTATTTTAACA
Organism: uncultured bacterium; assembly: GCA_903834825.1. Classification (GTDB taxonomy): domain Bacteria; phylum Bacteroidota; class Bacteroidia; order Chitinophagales; family Chitinophagaceae; genus Pollutibacter. The sequence continues at coordinate 15,496 of CAILKQ010000128.1, forward strand.
TTACCAACGCAAGGTGCCTCCAGCCCATTTCGTCCATTTTTGCTCATTTCCCATGTGGATACCATTCCTGCTTCCGGTAAAAAGGATACAGCAACCAAGCAGGCAAAAGTAGACACCCTAAACCTCAAGCTTTCAGCAGATTCCATCACATCGCCTGTTGATCACAAGGCCGAGGACTCGATGATTTTAGAAGTGGATGCCAGGAAAATGCTGCTTTACGGGAAGACTGAAATCAAATATGATGACCTCCAGGTCAATGCTCCAACCATTGTATTTGACCAGCAATCACAGTACGTAACCGCCAAAATGGGCAGGGATACCGCCGGAATTGTGACAGGAATGGCCAAGATGAAGCAGGGTGAAACCATTACGGTAAGTGATAGCCTTCGGTTTAACTTCAAAAGCCAAAAAGGCCTTACCTATAGTTCTTTTTTCCAGCAGGATGAGCTCTACAATTTTGCCGAAAAGGTGAAAAAGATTGATCCTGAAACTTTTTTTGCCGCCAGAGGAAGGTTTACCACCTGTAACCTGGATACGCCCCATTTTGCTTTCCGGTTCAGCAGGGCCAAATTTATCAATAAAAAATTGGTGGTCACCGGGCCTGTACATCCTGAATTTGAAGATGTGCCCGTTCCTATTTACCTGCCTTTTGGAATCTTCCCCATGAAAAAAGGCCGACAATCCGGGATCATTCCTCCCCAATTCACTGTTACCGAGGATTTTGGTGTGGGTTTGGAAGGATTGGGTTATTACAAGGCCGTAAACGATTACCTGGATGCAAAAATCTGGTTTGATCTTTACTCATACGGATCTTGGAGGGCCAATTTTTCTCCGTCCTACCGGATGCGGTATCGCTACAGTGGAACCTTCAACATCAGTTTACAGAATACCAAATTTGCCTTCAAGGGAGATCCTGACTTCAGTAAAAACAAAAGTTTCTTTGTAACCTGGTCTCACAGCATGGACAGCAAAGCCCGCCCTGGTGTCTCTTTCAGCGCAAATGTCAATGCCGGGAGCAGTAAATACCTTAGGCTTGTTCCGAATGGAGGTGCAATGGCGAATCCAGGTTTTACAGGAACCGTTCAAGGGGGAGGCAGTTATATGCAACCCATGAACTTCACCAACCAGTTGAGCTCCTCCATTTCCTACCAAAAAACATGGCAGGGGTCGCCTTTCAATCTTTCTGTCAACCTTAATCATAACCAGAATACGGCCACACGGCTTGTCAACCTGAACCTGCCAGATGTCGCACTCGTGATGAATACCATTTATCCTTTCCAACCCAAGGATGCCGTCGGAGAATCAAAATGGTATGAAAAGCTGGGTGTGGGCTACAGCGGAAGTTATAAAGGGCAAATTTCCTTTTATGATACTGCATTCAGGTTCAAACAATTGATTGATACTTTCCAGTGGGGCGCCAGCCATGATATTCCGATCACCCTTTCCCTGCCGCCCATGGGGCCTTTTCAGGTTGCACCCAACATCTCTTTCAGGGAAAGATGGTATGCCCAGAAATTCTACCGCAAATGGAATCCTGTAACTGAAAAGCTGGACTCTACCATGGAGAAAGGCTTCAATGCTGCAAGGGAAATGTCTATGGGACTTTCTTTTAGCACTGCAGTGTTTGGTACCTATCAAGCAAAGAAAAAAGATGCAAAGGTGCAGGCCATCCGACATGTGATGAGGCCCCAGTTTGGCATCAACTACAAGCCCGACCTGATGAAACCCTATTATTACCGTGAACGGGTAGACAAGCAGGGCAATCAGGTACTGATGTCTGTATTCGATGGTAGTATTTATGGACCATTCGGTTCAGAAGAGAGCGGGGGCATCGGTTTTGGTATAGACAACAACATTGAAATGAAGGTTCGTTCCAAAAAGGATACTGGAGAGGCGGAACTGAAAAAAGTGAAGATCCTGGATGGATTTGGTATCTCCGGTGGGTATAATTTCCTGGCAGACAGTTTCAAACTATCGACATTCAGCATTTATGCCCGCAGCAATCTCTTTGAAAAGATCAACATCACCGCCAATGCCTCAATGGATCCATACAAGACCAATCCAGCCAATGGCTTCAGGATCGATGAGTATGCCTGGCAGGGAGGAAGCAAATTCAATTTAGGCTCCATCACCAGTGGAAGCATCAACATGTCTACCAGTTTTCAGAGCAAGAAAAAAGATGAAAAAGACAAAGAAGAAAAGGAAAAATTGAAAGGGGAGGATGATAACCTGACCAATGACCAGATGATGCAGCAGATGGATTATATCCGCCGAAACCCTGCTGAATTCACAGATTTCAGCATTCCCTGGACCCTGAGTTTTTCCTATTCACTCAGTTTTACAAAACTGCTGCAACCAGATTATCGCTACAAAACTGAATTGACTTCAAGTTTCAATTTCAATGGAGATTTCAGTCTTTCACCCAAATGGAAAATTGGTGCCAACGGATATTTTGATACCAAAACCATGCAACTTCAATCGCTGACCACCTTCATATCCCGTGATCTGCATTGCTGGCAAATGTCCATCAATGTAACGCCTGTAGGACTTTACAGGTTTTTTAATATTACCATCAGTCCCAAATCCGGTTTGCTGCGCGACCTGAAAATCAACAGGACCAGGTATTTTTACACACAATAGTGTCTGAGGGAGCCATCATCCTTTTTCCAGCCTCTCCCACATCAAATTAAAAACAAATTCTTTCATTTCCCCTGCACTTGCAAAATCTTTTGGATCTATTGCAGGAAGAAACTCCATGCTCACCTTACCGGGCCAGAAGAAGAAAGTTTTGTTGTGCGGAAGCATTTTTCTTGTTCCCCGGATAACACAGGGAATTATTTTTTTGCCAGTATCGAAGGATAAGCGAAACGCGCCATCCTGAAAGGGCTTCAGGGGATTCTCAGATTTGTTTCTGGTTCCTTCCGGATAGATGCACATGTGCATGCCATTCTCCAGCACATTTTTCATGGCCAGATAGCTTTCCCTTTTGCTGGCATCACTTTTTCGGTCCAGCAACACAGATCCTCTTTTATAGATAATGCTAAATACAGGGACCTTGGCCATCTCAATTTTTGCAATGGTTTTATTGGCACCTGGGATGCCCGGGCTAGACAATGGCACATCCATCATAGAGTTGTGGTTGCAAACAACAATATAATTTTCACCTTTTTTGAAATGATCTCTGCCCAAAATCCTGAGCCGAACCCCGCTGAGGGTAAAGAAAACAGCCATCCACACCCTAACAACTTGCATAAATGAAGCCGTTCTTTTGGGTTCTGCATACAGGTCCGTAACCCATACTGCGGGTATAAAGACCACCATCGAAACAATAAAAATGATTGCTCCCCAAACGGTAAAAACCCTTCCTAAAATATTTTTAACCATGCTATTGTTCTATAATGATCCAATCAATAGGGTCAATCCCGTTTTTGACAAGGTATTCATTTGCCTTTGAAAAATGGCAGCATCCAAAAAACCCTTTGTCTGCTGCAAACGGGGATGGATGCATTGCCTTCAACACAAGATGTCTTCCTTCATCAATATGGGCTCCCTTTTCTTTTGCAAAGTTACCCCAAAGCAGGAAAACAATGTTCTTCTTTTCTTTATTGAGCAGATTGATGACTGCATCCGTGAAGATTTGCCATCCTATACCAGCATGGCTGTTGGGCTGGTTTGCCCTCACCGTCAGGCTTGCATTGAGCAACAAGACGCCTTGTTTTGCCCATTGGGTAAGGTCACCGTAATGGCATGGCATGTTGATGCCAAGGTCTTTTTCAATTTCCTTGTAAATATTGACCAGCGATGGGGGAGGCTTGATGCCTTTTTGAACCGAAAAGCTCAGTCCATGCGCCTGATTGGGCCCATGGTAAGGATCCTGGCCAATGATTACCACTTTTACATCCTTCAGGTCTGTGGTATTGAAGGCATTAAAAATGAATGGTCCAGGAGGGTAGATGACCTGTTTGCTCTCCCTTTCATTCTTGAGCAGTTCTACAATTCCCAGGAAATAATCCTTTTTGAATTCGTTTGAAAGGGCTTTTTTCCAGCCTGCAGAAATTTTTACATCCATTGTTCACTTCTCTTCTTGTCTGCAAGCTAAAAAAAATTATCTTTGCACTCCTTAAAGATATCCAGGTCCCGTAGCTCAGTTGGATAGAGCGGCAGCCTTCTAAGCTGTAGGTCATTGGTTCGAATCCAATCGGGATCACACATATCATCTCAAATATTGTAAAATGCAACTTACAATATCTTTTTCTTAGATTTATTCCATGAAGTATTTACTGCTGATTTCTTTGTTGATGACCTGTCAGTTCAACTATTCGCAAAAAATCACAAACGATTTTTTCGTTTTTGAAAGTGCACTCTCCAATGATTCTGAATACAACTCATTTGAGAAGAAGGCAAAACTCATCAAAGAATCAGGGTTTAATGGGATAGAAATTTCTGAGCTTGATCATTTCAATGAAAAATTCAAGGCTATTGCAAACCTTGGTTTTAAACCATCATCCCTCTATACCAAGCTTAATTTGGATGAACCTGAGCTTGACCCCAGATTGATCGAAGCCATTAAAATGTTGAAAGGTTCGGGTACCATCATTTGCCCTTATATCATTAAAAAAAATGGAATATCCCCCCACTCCCGGGATAAGGGGATTGATAAAATTGCCATTCAGTTGCTGAGGAAGTTAGCAGATTTGGCAAATGAATCAGGTTTGCAAGTTGCCATTTATCCCCATTTGAACTTTTATGTGGAAAGGGTGGATCATGCTGCCTGGATTGCAAAAAAAGCGAACAAAAACAATTTGGGACTGACTTTTAACCTCTGTCATTGGTTGGCAACAACCAATTTAGAGGAGCGGGCTACATTGAATAAGCAAATTGAAACACTTGCACCATACCTTAAAATGATCAGCATTAATGGGGCGAACAATATCATCTCTTCAAAATCCAATATTTGGGGGGACTATATTCTCCCACTTGGCGAGGGCAGCTTTGATGTAAAAGGACTTGTGAAATATGTTGCTGTTGATCTTGGGCTGAATATACCCATTGGTATTCAATGTTATAACCTGAAGGGGAACAAACAATTGGTTGATCGAATCAGCGCCCAGGTGATTAATATGAAATCATTTTAACTGCACTCAAAAAGGGCTGTAGAAAAATACCGATCTCCTCGATCACAGATAATACAAACTACTACACCTTTTTTCAAACCAGATATGGGTTTAATGACTGCCTATTCCAAATTCATCAGGGCTTCAAAAAGTTGTTCAGATTGCTTTTCGTTGCTGCTCAATTCCGATTGGAGTTTGTTGTATTTTGATTCTGCTTCAACAAACGCGTTGCGGTTGGAATAGATGGCAGGATCAGCCAAAGCTGCTTCAGCTTCCGCTTTGCTTTTTTTCAATACTGCAATTTTGGCTTCTAGTTCATCAAACTGTCGCTGTAGCCTTTTCTTTTCTTTTTGCTTGTCCCTGTCTATGGCATTGTTTCCCTGAACAGCTTGGCTGGGTGGGGGAGTCGCTTCTTTTTTCTTTTCAACAACTGGCTCAGGCTTTGCCTCTTTTTTGTTGAGCTGTTCTTTTACGGCATTTTTCTCCATCCTTTCTTTCCATTCACACCATTCAGTGTAACCACCTTTGAATTCAACAATTTTTCCGTCTACAATTTCCCAGATCTTGTTGGCCGTTTTGGAGATGAAATAGCGGTCATGGCTTACCAGGATTATGCTTCCCTCGTATTTATCCAAGGCATCTGCCAGCAGATCAACGGAGTGCATGTCCAGGTGGTTGGTCGGTTCATCGAGCATCAGGAAATTGGCCTTGCTGATGATGGTTTTGGCCAATGCTACCCTGGCTTTTTCTCCTCCACTCAATACCTTGATCTTTTTGTCTACATCGTCTCCGCTGAAAAGGAAACATCCCAGCACGGTGCGCAGTTCCATGTCTGTCTTCTTGCTGCCCGCTGTTTGAAGTTCTTCAAGAACATTATAATCCAATTTCAGGTGTTCCAGCTGGTGCTGTGCATAGAAACTCTCGTCTACATTATGTCCCCAGTTCCTTTCCCCTTCAAAGGTTTCTCTGTCAGCAATGATGCGCAGAAGGGTTGATTTTCCTTTTCCATTGGCACCTATTAGGGCAATTTTATCGCCTCGTTCGATTTCAGCGTCCGCTGCATCAACAATTTCAATGTTGCCAAATTTTTTAGTGAGGTTTTTCAGTGAACATATGATTTTTCCAGGTGTCTTGTCTACGCTGAAGTTGATGCGCATGTTGGGCCTTTCAATCGATGCTTCCTCAACACGGTCTATCTTATCCAACCTTTTTTGCACACTTTGTGCCTGTGCAGCCTTTGAAGCCTTGGCTTTAAATCTTTCGATGAACCTTTCCTGTTGACGGATAAAATCTTGCTGGTTGTCGAATGCCCTCTGCTGCATTTCCATCCTGATCAACTTCTCTTTTTCATAATAAGAATAGTTGCCGGAATAGATGATGAGTTTGCGCTGGTAAATCTCTACAATCTTGTTGACCATCCTGTCCAGAAAGAATTTGTCGTGGCTCACAATAACAACGGCTCCCTGGTAATGGATCAGGTATTTTTCCAGCCATTCGATGGAAGGGAGATCAAGGTGATTGGTCGGTTCGTCCATCATGAGCAGGTCGGGCTTCATCAGGATCATCTTGGCCAGCAGCACGCGCATTCTCCATCCTCCACTGAATTCTTTGTAAGGACGGGAAAGATCAGACTGCTTGAATCCCAGTCCATGCAATACATCCTCGGTCTTGTGTTCAACGTCATATCCATCGAGCACATCCATCTCATGCAACAAATCGGTAAAACGGGTGAGTTTTTTCTCATCCTCCGATTTTTCCAGTTCAATGGTTAGCAAGTCGATTTCCTTTTGAACCTGCATGACCCGTTCAAAGGCACCCATGGCAACCTGTAGAATGCTTTCTTCTGTATCAAAACTAAGGAGGTCTTGGTGCAAATAACCAATGCTGGTGGTTCTGCTCTTTTCCAGGGTTCCAGCGCTGGGCAGGTATTCTCCTGCCAGGAGTTTGAGAAGCGTTGATTTGCCTGTTCCATTGTAGCCGATCAATCCAATCCTTTCACCTGGATGGATATGCCAAGTTGCTTCTTCTACGATAACGCGTGCGCCAAATTCAAATGTTAGGTCCTGAAATCCTGCCAGCATAAATTTAATTGTTGCGCCGCAAAGTTACTATAATATCTTTGTCTTGAACTTTCATTCCGCTATGATGTTAAAGGATATTGTGAGAATACTAACATTGATTTTGATCCTGCTCTCGCAGGCTTTTTTACTGAGTGCGCAAACCAGATATACACTGAGTGGATATGTGCGCGATTCCCTCAGCCGTGAAACACTGATTGGTGCTACCGTTCAAGCCAAAGAAACCGGTCGTGCTGTTGGCACCAACCAGTACGGGTTTTACTCGCTGACCCTTCCCGATGGCGAGTATACCCTGATTGTTTCTTTTGTCGGGTATTCCCCATTTGAAAAGAAAATCAGCCTGCATGCAGACTTGGAACTCAACCTTCCTGTTTTATCCAAATCAAGCTTGTCTCAGGAAATCATCATCTCGGCCAGAAGAAAAGATGCAAATGTGACCAATGCGCAAATGGGACAAATTGACCTCAGCATGAACCGGATGCGCTCGGTACCTGTGATATTTGGAGAGCTTGATCCTCTCAAAACCCTTCAACTTTTCCCCGGTATAACCAATGCAGGTGAGGGCAACAGCGGTTTGTATGTTAGGGGAGGAGGACCTGATCAAAACCTTATCCTGCTGGACGACGCAGTTGTCTATAATACTGGCCACCTTTTTGGGTTTTTCTCCATATTCAATGGTGATGCCATTAAAAATATAACCCTGATCAAAGGGGGAATGCCAGCCCAATACGGTGGTCGATTGTCTTCTGTATTGGACATTTCCATGAAAGATGGTAACATGAACAAGTTTCAAGCTGAGGGAGGAATCGGATCTATCTCATCCCGTCTATCGATTCAGGGCCCTATCAAGAAGGATAAGGCATCTTTCATCGTATCCGGAAGGCGCACTTATATAGATGCGTTGATCAAACCATTCATCAAAAAAAGCAGTCAGTTTTACGGATCAGGGTATTATTTCTACGACCTTAACGCCAAATTCAACTATCGTTTTTCCAACAAAGACAGGCTCTACATCAGTGGTTATTTTGGCAGGGATGTTTTTGATTTTGTGAACAAACAGCGCCAGTTTAACGTAGGCATTCCCTGGGGAAATTCAACGGTTACAGCCAGGTGGAACCATGTATTCAGCAAGAAGCTTTTCATGAATTCAACGGTTGTCTACAACGATTATAATTTTGCCTTGAATGCTTTGCAGAATAATTTTGATTTTTCGCTCAGCAGTGGCATAAGGGATGTAAATATCAAAACAGATCTTGATTATTATTTGTCTCCAGAGCATAAGCTGAAGTACGGTTTGCAGTATACGTTTCACCGTTTTTCACCCTCTGTGGTCTCCGGCAGGCAAGACTCTGTCCAGTTCAACCCCAACAATTCCCAGTTAAAATATGCACGGGAAACAAGTGCCTATGTGCAGGATGATTGGGAGGTGAACGACCGGTTGAAATTAAGTTATGGCCTTCGCTGGAGTGGTTTTCAGCAGGTTGGACCTTTCAAGACCTTCAAGAGAGATCCCAATGGAAACAAACTCGACAGCACCGTTTTTAACCGAGGCGAACAGGTTAAATTTTATGCAGGATTTGAGCCCCGTACAACCCTGCGCTATACGTTGAATGACCAAACATCCATCAAGGCATCTGTAAGCAGGAACCGACAGTACATTCACCTGGTCAGCAACTCCGGTACCACACTTCCTACCGATGTGTGGGTACCCAGTACACTTGTTGTCAAGCCTCAGTTGTCATGGCAATATGCAGCAGGTTTCTTCAAGAATTTCAAGGACAATGCCTATGAAACTTCGGTAGAACTCTACTATAAATCAATGCAAAATCAGATTGAATACAAAGAAGGGTATACACCTTCCATCAAAGATCCCGAAGAGGAATTTGTTTTTGGAAAGGGTTGGAGCTATGGAGCAGAGTTTTTCATCAACAAAACCAAAGGAAATTTCACCGGCTGGATTGGTTATACACTGGCGTGGTCCTGGCGCAAGTTCCCAGGCTTGAACAACGGAAACAAGTATCCTGCCAAGTTTGACCGCCGCAATGACCTATCTGTTGTTGGTATCTATGAACTGAATCCCAAGTGGAAGTTTTCTGCTGTTTTTGTTTATGCTACTGGCAACGCCACATCTTTGCCGGAAAAATTTTACCTTGTTGAGGGGGTACTGACCCAGCAGTACAGCAAGATCAACCAGTACCGTTTGGCACCTTATCACCGCCTTGATCTTTCTGCAACGTATGTGCCAGTTCCGAAAAAAGAAAGGAAAGTAAAAGGAAGCTGGATCTTCAGTGTATACAATGCTTACAACAGGAAAAACCCTTATTTCTATTATTTTGATCAAACGGGTAGCGCGTTTGCAGGCACCTTGCAGGTTCAGGCCAAGCAGGTTTCCCTGTTTCCTGCCATTCCATCGGTCACCTATAATTTTAAATTCTAAAACTATCTTTTAATTCTTAATCGAATTGAACCACTGGTTTGTTCCGTTGATGTGATATTTATCTCGTATCGGTTGGTTGCTGTTGTTACGACCATGAGTGCCGTATTGGGAGGAATGGTTCCCATGCTTTCTGCAAACATTACAATATCATAGATCTCATCTGTTTGATTTACGTCTATATTGATGGTGATGGGTTTGGCAGTCAACATTTTTGCTGGGATCAACAGTACTCCATTCATAAAAATGGATACGGTATCACCATCTACCTGCCCGTTGTCATAAATTTCTATTTTGATGGAAGGTCCTGTAATATCTATTGTTTTAATGACCTGTGCATTCCTTTGGGTTAGTTTTTCTTTTGCAGATTCAGATAGATTTTTTGCCTTTCCTCCTTCCATGGGCATGACCGGCTTACGATCAGCCTTCTTTTCAGCAGATTTTTCTGTGACAGTCTGCTGGCTTCCTTTTGGAAGTGTATTCGTTTTTTCCTCAGCAGGCTTCTTGATGGTTGGAATTGGTTTTGGATCTGCCTCTACCAGAATTTTTTGCTGCACCGTATTGGGTTCTGTTTTTTTCTGCGGGTTTTTTTCGTCTTTTTTTGCTGATGGGGGAGTTGTAATCAACAATTTTCTTTCCAGGGAGGTACTGCCTTTTCCGCAATCACTTCCTTTTTCTACTGGTTTCCATTTCCCCAAAAAGATTTCTTTGTCGGCTTGTTTTAGATAGGTCAATTCATGTGATTGGAGGCAATTTTTAAACTCAGGAGGGGTATTGGTTTTTACTGTCTCAACTTCATTTACAGAGAGTGATTTGCTGCCATTATCAAAACTTCCTTTCAGCCTGCAAATGACAAAATATCGTTTGCCGGTTATGGAAAAATATGTATAAGAATACCCACTCACCTGCGTTCCTGCCACTTCTATTTCCAGCACATAATCTGTGGTTGATCCAGAAGGGTCGTCCGCTGATGTGAATCCGCCAATCCATTGTCCGCTCATTTTCTGGGCACCTACATGTTGAAAACCCAAGATCAAAAATGACAATAAAAAAAGGGTAAATGCCCTTGAAATAGTTCCAATTTCAGGGAAAAACAAATGTTTTTTCATCTTATTATTAAACAATTCCATTTTTTTAATCACAACAATGCAAATTATTGTGAATTCAAGAGGGGCTTACCCAATACTTCGTTAAATTTGCAGTTAATCAAGCATTCTAATTCAACCGCATATACAAAATGGTCAATATTCAATTTCCGGATGGTGCAGTAAGAAGCTATGAGCAGGGCATAACGCCCTTGGCTGTAGCTAAGGGTATTTCAGAGGGGTTGGCGAAAAAAGTCATTGCTGCGTCTATCGACGGGGTTGTCAGTGATGCTTCAACTTCCATCAACAAGGATGCTGCATTGAAACTCATCACCTGGGACGATGCCGACGGAAAATCAACTTTTTGGCATTCTACCGCACATTTGTTGGCAGAAGCGGTGGAAGCTACATTTCCCGGCGTGAAATTTTGGGTAGGCCCTGCCATTGACAGGGGCTTTTATTATGATATGGATCTTGGTGGGAAAACAATTTCTGAAGAGGAATTGTCCAATCTTGAAAAAAAGATGGGAGAACTGGCCAAGCAAAACAATATTTTCATTCGCAAGCAGATTTCAAAGGGCGATGCCATCGCCTATTTTACCGAAAAGGGCGATGAGTACAAACTGGATCTGCTGCAGGGCCTCACAGATGGCGAAATCAGCTTTTACACCCAAGGTGCATTTACCGACCTTTGCCGTGGACCCCATATCCCTCATACCGGCCTGATCAAGGCCATCAAACTGACTTCTATTGCTGGTGCCTATTGGAAAGGGGATGAGAAGAACAAGCAACTTACCCGTATCTATGGAGTGAGTTTTCCGAACCAGAAAGAACTTGATGAGCATATCCTGATGCTGGAAGAGGCCAAGAAAAGAGACCACCGGAAGCTCGGCAAAGAGTTGGGTATTTTTACTTTTGATGATAGTGTAGGACCTGGTCTTCCCTTGTGGATGCCCAACGGCACCGTGATCATTGAAGAATTGGAGCGATTGGCAAAGGAAACAGAAAATGCTGCAGGATACAAGCGTGTGGTTACACCGCATATTGCAAAGGAAAGCCTGTACATCACCAGTGGACATCTTCCTTATTACCAGGAAAGCATGTATCCTCCCATGGAGCTGGAAGGAGTTAAATACTACCTCAAGGCCATGAACTGTCCTCACCACCACAAGATATTCTCAGCCGAGAACAGGAGCTACCGGGAACTGCCGCTCCGTCTTGCAGAATATGGCACTTGTTACCGCTATGAACAAAGTGGTGAGCTCTTCGGGCTCATGAGGGTGAGGTGTTTGCACATGAACGATGCCCATATCTATTGTTCAAAAGAAGATTTTGCCAATGAATTCAGGGCTGTCAATGACATGTACATCAAGTATTTCAACATATTTGGCATTGATAAATACGTGATGCGCCTTAGTTTGCATGACCCTGCAAAACTGGGCCAGAAATACATCAATGAACCTGAACTTTGGCTTGAAACGGAGGAGATGGTCAGGCAGGTATTGATTGAATCCAACATACCTTTTGTTGAAGTTCCTGACGAGGGCGCTTTTTATGGTCCTAAAATTGATGTACAGATCTGGAGTGCCATTGGTCGTGAGTTCACCCTTGCCACCAACCAGGTAGATTTTGCCCAGGGCAGAAGGTTTGGGTTACAATTTACCAACAGAGACAACCAGCCTGAAGTGCCTTTGATCATTCACAGGGCTCCGTTGGGTACCCATGAAAGGTTCATCGGATTCCTTCTGGAGCACTATGCTGGTAAATTTCCATTGTGGCTTTCTCCGGTTCAGGTGAAAATTCTTCCGATCAGTGATAAGTTCAATGATTATTCTTTCTCCGTCAACAAGCAGTTGTTGGAGGCAGGCATACGATCTGAGGTGGACGACAGGAGTGAAAAAATTGGCAAGAAAATCAGGGATACTGAACTGATGCGTGTTCCTTACATGCTTGTCATCGGCGAAAAAGAACAGACCGAAGGATGCGTTTCCGTAAGAAGACAAGGAAAGGGAGATGCAGGACAATGTTCAGTATCAGAAATATTGTCTACCTTAACATTCGAAAATAAGAATCGGCAATCCATTTAATTAAAAAACAATAAAAACGGATACCACCTGATGCCGTCAGGGAATCCGAAAGCTACTATGGCATTATCTAACAGACCATTCAGCAGCCGTCCTGGATCAGGCGGCCCCAGGGGAAGATTCCTCCCAAGAAAAGAAGCAGAGCACCGTATCAACCATTTCATCAGGGTTCCACAGGTTCGCCTTGTAGGTGATAATGTAACAATGGGTGTTTATTCAACGCAAGATGCCCTCAAAATGGCCCAACAGCTGGAGCTTGATCTGGTGGAAATTTCTCCACAGGTTGATCCTCCTGTTTGCAAAATCATTGATTACAACAAATTCCTTTACGACAAGAAACGCAAGGAAAAAGAAATGAAGGCCAAGAGCAAATCTGCAGAACTAAAAGAGATTCGTTTTACTCCTGGTACTGATGACCATGATTTTGATTTCAAGGCCCGTCATGCAGAAAACTTCCTTAAAGAAGGCAACAAGGTAAAGGCCTATGTACAGTTCAAGGGTCGTGCCATCATGTTCAAGGAAAGGGGCGAACTTGTGCTTTTGAAATTCGCTGAGCGTCTTTCTGAAGTAGGTCAGGTTGAAGGTCTTCCCAAGCTGGAAGGCAAGAGAATGCTGATGATCATTGCCCCGAAATCTGCCAAAAAGAAGGTTACTGCAGCAGCAGAATAAATCATACACCGCCAAATGATGTGTTTCAACAGTGCCTTCGGGTACTGATCAATGAAAATATCATTTGGCGTTTTTGTTTTTTAGATTGACCTGCTTTTTACATTGTTCCATTTGCCAGATTTGAGATAGGCAAAAGACATGATAAATATACTGGTCCAGTAAACCCATTCTGATCCCCATCCCCATACAATGGACAGGTTGTATACTTCCATCACCAGGTATACATAAATAATGTACATGACAATAGTAATCATTTCTATCATGAGGTTGATCCTGGTATTGCCAGTTCCAGTAACAGCATTAAGGCAAACCGTAGACACAGACATCATCAGGATGGCCACCGAAACAACCCTCAACACAGGAATGGCCATGGTCAGAAATGCAGCATCATCATTGAATATGCTGAGGATTTCCCTGGTAAAAAGTTGAACAGGAATGAAAATAACCAGGGTTGAACCAGCACTGAGCATGGCTATCCTACCCACAAGTATCATCACCCTTTTGCTCAATCCCTGGCCAACAAGGTTGGAAACCATTGTGCTGGACGTTGCGGCAAATGACCAGATAAATATGCCATAAAAGCCAAACAGCAGCCTCATCAGCTGACTGACATCCAATGCCAACATACCATCATGGGATACAAGGATGAAAAAAAACTCCCAGCTGATGATGCTGATGGCGTATTGCAGGATAATGGGGGATGATTGTATGAAAATGGTTTTACTGATCTTCCAGTTGAATGTCAGGTTATCAAACAATTTGAACCTTGCATTCATTCCCTTTGCATTGATGACGGCCAAAACAACCACCATCCCGATGAATTCTGCCATGATGCTTGCATAGGCCGCACCATTGAATCCAAGTTTAGGCATCCCGAGGTTACCAAAAATCAATCCATAATCCAGCACCACATTGGAAATTGTTTCTGCCAAGGTACCCCAGATCAGCAGTTTGCTTTGATTGGTTCCTACCAGCAAGGCATTGCGCATTTGGTAGATGTATAAAAAAGGGAGACCCCATATCCGGATAAACAAGAAACTTGTTGACTGTTTGGCCAAGGCAGGATCGGTAAAACTCCCAAATATGGCAGGTGCAAAACTGTAGGTGCAGATGATGCCAAAAACAGCAATCAAAAGCGTGAGGTAAATGCTTTGGATGAACAATCCACCTATTTCTGAGCTGCGGTCCTGTCCTGCCCTTCTTGAAACCAGGGTTTGCAGGCCATTGTTGAGTCCATAGCCAATGACCGAAAAAATCAGGTAATAAACGCCTGTGATTCCAGAAGCACCCATGAAACCTGGACCCAATTTGGACAAGAAGAAGCTGTTGATCAGAAAATTAAATTGGGGAACAAGTATGGCAAAACTGATGGGTATTGCCATCTGTAAAATCTGCCTGTAACTTATATTCAATTTCAAACTATCTTCCATACTGATCTCTTGTCGATGCCCCACTCCAAGCCAGATTGCAAACCTACGGCTTTCCCATTCGCTTTTAACTGTTAAATACATTAAATTTGTTGTATGATTTCATCCGCCATTAGGCCAACTTTTGGTTTCAGCAATGAAAATAATTCTTCAGCCATCGAAGGATCTGCCAAATTATGCATTGAAGTTGGGGAATTTCATATCGCCCTTACCATCAGCAATCCCTCTGGGGATTTGATCAGCATATTTGACCTTTATTCATCCAAGCTAAAAACAGATGCAGCTTTTTTGCAGTCAGTATTGGCATCTGAAAAACTTGTGGGCATCCAATTCTCTGATGTTATTCTCATTCACAACCAAAAAGAAATGGTTCTAGTGCCATCTTCTTTGTATAACCAAGAGCTGGATGCTGTCCTTATTGACACCATTCATGGCGACCAAATGGACTATTCCATTGCTGTGGATGATGTTCACCAATGGGAATTACACAATGTATTCGGAACATCATCTGAAATGCTTGAACTTGTTCTTGATAAATATCCGCAAGCAAGGCAAGTGCAGTACATGACTGCATGCCTCAGAGGAATTTTCAGAACCCTTACCGAAGATGTGAACCAATGGATCAAGCTGTATGTTTTGCCCTCTTGTTTCAATTTGGTTGTATTAAAGGGAGAGCAATTGCAGATTGCCAAGTCATTTTATTACGAAACTCCCGAAGACATTATTTATCATCTGTTGAATGTGGTTGATAAATACGGCCTTGATGTATCTGAAGTGCTTGTAGAGGTGAGCGGATTACTAGATTCATCCTCAACTACATGGAGGGAGTTGGGTAAATATTTCCTGAACATTAGTATAGAAAAAACCACTTCTTTTTCAGGTGAAAATCCAAACAATGCTGATTTTCCTTCCCATTATTTCACCCCATTTTTGCTTGTTCCCAGATGCGTATAATCAGCGGAGAACTCGGTGGCAGGAAGATCAATCCACCCAACAACATGCCTTTTACCAGGCCCACGACAGACATGGCCAAAGAAGGCCTGTTCAATGTCATTGAAAACAATATGGACCTTTCTGCCGTACGCTCCCTCGATCTTTTTGGGGGAACAGGGAGCATCAGTTTAGAATTGTTTTCAAGGGGTGTGAAAGACCTTACCATCATTGAGAAGGATCCTGAGATGTATAATTTTATAAAGAAAACAGCAGAGCAGATGGCTGTTACTGGCTTGAAACTTTTCAGGTCTGATGTGTTCAAATACATGGTGGAATGCAAGGAGCAGTTCAATTTCATTTTTGCCGGTCCTCCTTACGCCCTTGGTAACATTGAAGACATTCCAAAGATAATTTTTCAAAAAGAACTGCTTGCCGAAGAAGGCTGGTTCATTTTAGAACATACCCCCCGCAATGATTTTAAGGATCATCCCTATTTCAGGACTGAAAGAAAATACGGAACAACCATATTTTCAATTTTCATCAACCGCCCCACTGAAACCAAGGCCTAATGAAGAAGTCTGAAGCAAGGAAAATCTTCAGTGCACAACGTTCTGCATTACAACCCTTTGAGGTCAATACCAAACAAGACCTTTTGCTGATCTTTTTCCAGCAGCTTTCCCTTCCAAATTGTAGTCTCGTTCATGCATACCTTCCGCTCTATGAGCGCAACGAGCCCGATCCAACTCCATTGTTGGATTTTATGCATTTTCGCCATCCTGGCATGCAGGTTACCTATGCCAAGATAGACCCAAACAATTTCAGCATGCTGCATTTTTTGCAGGATGATGAGATGTATTTTGAGAAAAACCAATACGGAATACCTGAGCCCATCGGCGGATTAGCAGTTGACGAGAAGGATATTGACATTGTTTTCATCCCCTTACTGGCCTTTGATGAATTGGGCAACAGGGTGGGATATGGAAAAGGGTATTATGACCGGTTTCTGTCAAAATGCAGAAAAGATGTATTGAAAATTGGCCTTTCGTTCTTTCCGCCCATCGATTCAATTGAAGATGTCGATTTCTTCGATAAAAAGCTCGACTTTTGTATTACACCCGAACGTGTATATGCATTTTAAAAACATTTATTTACGGTCTTTTCGGCTTTTTTTGTTTCCGCTTGCCTATTTATACGGTCTCATCATTTATTTGCGCAACCTTTTATACGATCGGGATATCATCGGCGCAGTGACTTTTAACCTTCCCATTATATGTGTTGGTAACCTTTCGGTTGGAGGAACTGGAAAGTCTCCAATGGTCGAATATTTATCCAACTTGTTAAAAAAAGAGTATGCTATTGCAACGCTGAGCAGGGGGTATAAAAGAAGAACCTCAGGCTATGTATTGGCCAATGATCGCTCCACGGCCATTGAAATTGGCGATGAACCCATGCAATTCCACCTTTCTCACCCTGACATAGCTGTTGCTGTAGGCGAACAAAGGATTGAAGCCATTCCGCAATTGCTCTATGATCGGCCTGAAACCCAACTCATCATTTTAGATGATGCTTTTCAGCACCGTGAAATCAATCCGGGGTTCAATATCATTTTAACTGAATACGCCAACCTCTATTCCAGGGATTTTTATCTGCCCACAGGAGACCTCAGAGACCAGAAGTCCAGTGCAAAAAGGGCACACATCATTGTGGTAACAAAATGCCCTGCTATTGTTACAGAGCATGAACGCTTCACGATAATGCGGGAATTGAATCCACTGCCCGGACAGGAGATTTTTTTCACCACCATTGAATACAATACCCCTTATCATATTGTAACAAAAGAAAAGCGTAGCTTGTCAAAGGAAGAAGAAGTTCTACTGGTATGTGGGATTGCCAATCCTGAACCCCTTACGCAATACATCCACGAGACTACGAAAACCTATGATGCATTGTTTTACAGTGATCATCATATTTTCAGCATTGATGATCTGGGGGATATCAAGGAGCGATTGGATCGCATCCATGATGATCATAAGACCATCCTTACTACGGAAAAAGATGCGGTGCGGTTGATCAAATTCAGTGACAAAATCAAAGATCTTCCTTTTTTTGTATTGCCAATCACCATCCGGTTCCTTTTCGGACAGGAACAGAAATTTACCGACTTGATCAGGAACTATCCAAACGAATTTTATGGGAAGAAAGAACAATAAGAAAGAATATAAGCGCGACGTACCACTATACAAGGGACATTTTGAGATCACAAGATCTGGTATGGGATTTGTTGTCGTGTCTGGGCTCGAGAAGGACATCATCATTCGACCCAATGATTTCAACAGGGCTTTTCATGGCGATCATGTAAGGGTAGAGGTAACCAAGGGAGATATAAGGGCAGGCCGTTTGCAGGGAAAAATAACCCAGGTCATTGAAAGAAAACAAAAACAGTTTGTTGGTAAAATTGAGGTCAACCGAGACTTTGCCTTTTTTATTCCAGACACAGAGAAACCCATCCCTGATTTTTTTATTCCGCTCCAGTCATTGAATGGAGCCAAGGATGGTGAAAAAGTTATCGCTCAAATCATCTCATGGGAGAAGGATGATAAGCGTCCTAAAGGAGAAGTGATTGAAGTCATCACCAGAGAAATGGAGGGAGACCTTGCCATGAAAGAGATCCTGATTCAGCAAGGATTTTCTATCATGTTTCCTGAAAATGTTATGGAAGAGACTGCCAGAATCCCTTCAGCCATCACCAAAGATGATCTTGCAGTGCGAAGAGACATGCGGGACGTCCTCACGTTTACCATTGATCCTGAAGATGCAAAGGATTTTGATGATGCAATAAGCTTTAGCAGGGCAGAGGATGGGATGTTGGAATTGGGTGTTCATATAGCCGATGTCAGTCATTATATTGAAACCGATTCTGCCCTCGATGAAGAAGCTTTTGAGCGGGCAACTTCTGTTTATCTGCCAGACAGGGTTGTGCCCATGTTGCCTGAAAAAATATCCAATGAACTCTGTTCCCTCAGGCCTCATGAAGATAAACTCACCTATTCCTGTGTGTTTAAAATGACTTCAAAAGGCGAAATCAAGGATGTTTGGATTGGCCGAACGGTCATTCATTCCAACCATCGGTTCACCTATGAAGATGTACAAAAGATCATTGAAACCCATACAGGCCTTTATGATAAGGAAGTATTGTTGCTCAATGAGTTGGCCAAGGGAATGCGCAAGAAAAGGATGAAGGAAGGTGCCATTAATTTTTCATCCCAGGAAGTACGGTTCAAGTTGGATGACATGGGCAGACCCATTGGGATTGTCATCAAGGAAAGCAAGGAATCCCATCAACTCATTGAAGAATTCATGTTGCTTGCCAACCGCACCATTGCAGAGAAAGTAGCGAAAGTAAAAATATCCAATAAGCCATTGCCATTTCCTTACAGGATACACGATCAGCCTGATGAAGACAGGTTGATTCCTTTCGTAGAGTTTGCCAAGAAATATGGGTATTATTTCCTTACCACAACCCCTGAACTGATTGCAAAATCGTTTAATGAGATGTTGACCAAGGTAAAGGGATTGCCCGAACAACGCGTGCTTGAACAGATGGGTATCCGTACCATGGCCAAGGCTATTTATACAACCAAGAATATTGGTCATTATGGGCTTGGCTTTGAGCATTACTGTCATTTTACATCACCTATCAGAAGGTATCCTGATGTACTGGTACACAGGGTGCTTACAGATGTGTTGAACGGTGACCCGGAGCCAGACAAGAAAATGGAACAACGATGTGTACATTCCAGTGCACGCGAGAGGGCTGCCATGGATGCTGAAAGAGCTGCCAATAAATACAAGCAGGTAGAATACATGCGCCAGTTCATTGGAGATGAATTTGAGGCTGTCATCTCAGGAGTTGCCAGTTTTGGTTTTTGGGCAGAAACCATTGATCACAAATGTGAGGGCTTGGTTTCAGCAACATCCCTGTTGGATTATGATGATTTTGTTTACCATGAAACAGAATATGCACTGATTGGAAGAAGAAGCGGATGGGCTTTCCGTATTGGAGACCCTGTGAAGATCAAAGTCATTTCAGCCAACCTGACCAAGCGCCAGCTGGATTATGAATGGATGCTGGATATAGACTTCAAGGTTACATCCCCAAAGAAAAAGAAAAAATAAACATAAGAACGCTTCATTTGCTATCTTAGAGGCCCTTACTAAAGGTACTTTATGACAGGCATAGAAACATTACAACAATCATTCGAAACCTATTTTAACCATAGGCATTTTCCTTCCTTTCCTGCTACTTTATACGATCCGTTGGAAGAATTTCTTTCCAATTCTGGAAAGAGAATCAGGCCCGTCCTTTGCTTGATGGGAAATGAGCTTTTTGGCGAAATCAAACCGGATGCTTACCATCTTGCTGCAGCAGTTGAACTCTTTCATAATTTTACCCTGGTTCATGATGATATCATGGACAAAGCTCCCCTGCGCCGGGGGAAACCTACTGTGCATGCCGTGCATGGAGAACCAACTGCTTTGCTCGGCGGAGATGCGATGATGGTGGTTGCTTACGATTACCTCAACAAAATAGGCCCTTTATTTCTCAAGAAAACATTGCATCTTTTCAATAAAACAGCCAAGGAGGTTTGCGAGGGGCAACAACTTGATATGGATTTTGAAATGCAAGATCAGGTTCATTTGGATCAATACTTAAAAATGATTGAATTAAAAACCTCGGTCTTGCTTGCTTCCAGCCTTCAATTGGGGGCCATCATCGGCGGTGCAAGTGATGGAAATCAGCAACATCTTTATGAATTCGGAAGAAACTTGGGCATCGCATTCCAGGTGCAAGATGATTATCTTGATGCCTTTGGCGACCCAAGCAAATTTGGAAAACAAGTCGGGGGTGATATCCAAAGCAACAAGAAGACCTTTTTGATGATCCATGCACTTGAAACTGCAAAAGGGGATATGCTTGCCGAATTGCACCAGCTCATGAAACAGCAAGACAAGGACAAGGTTGAAAAAGTACTGGCCATCTACAAGGCCTGTGGGGTAGACCTATGGGCCAATGCCCTCAAGGAACAATATCTTGAAAAGGCATTTGTACACCTTGAAGAGATTGCTGTATCCAAGGAAAGAAAAGCAGCACTGGTTGAACTT
Organism: uncultured bacterium; assembly: GCA_903834825.1. Taxonomy (GTDB): domain Bacteria; phylum Bacteroidota; class Bacteroidia; order Chitinophagales; family Chitinophagaceae; genus Pollutibacter. The sequence continues at coordinate 36,483 of CAILKQ010000128.1, forward strand.
GCGCATTATCTTATCAAAAGAGACAAATAAAAACGAATATTTTGGGAAATATTTTCAGAAAAAAGAATTTGCATGATCTAAGTGGAGAAGTTTCATTGCACGCCGGCCCAGAGGGAGCTACGGGCTTGCACCGTGTATTGAATGTGAGAGACCTCACGCTGATGGGCGTTGCTGCGGTGATAGGGGGAGGTATTTTTTCAACCATTGGTTCTGCTGCTTACAATGGTGGACCAGGTGTTATTCTTCTTTTTGTCATTACTGCCATCACCTGTGGTTTTACAGCCCTTTGTTATGCAGAATTTGCTTCACGCATCCCTGTTGCGGGTAGTGCGTATACCTATTCCTATGTGAGTTTTGGTGAAGTGGTTGCTTGGATTATAGGCTGGGCTTTGATTTTAGAATATGCCATTGGTAACATTGTTGTTGCCATTTCATGGAGTGCTTATTTCAACAATATTCTCCATGCCATGGGCCTTGATCTTCCCAGGTGGTTGACAGTGGGCTATCAGACAGCCAGCAATATTCATACAGCTGCTTTGGCCAATGGTGCCGATGTTGCTGGTCTGGTGTATACCAATGCACCAAGAATTTTAGGTATTCCTTTTATCATCAATTTACCCGCATTCGTCATTGTTGCACTAATTTCTATGTTGGCTTATATCGGTATTCAGGAGAGCAAACGTACAGCCAACGCAATGGTGATGATCAAAATAGTTGTGCTGGTCTTGGTAGCCATTGTAGGATTTTGGTTTATTTTCTCCAATGGCACCACTGCCAATTGGACTCCTTTTCTACCCAATGGAATGGATGGTGTTTTAAAAGGTGTTTCTGCTGTATTCTTTGCCTATATTGGATTTGATGCCATCTCCACCACTGCAGAGGAGTGTGCCAATCCACAGCGGGACCTTCCCAAGGGAATGATTTATTCCCTGATCATTTGTACGGTAATTTATATTGTAATTGCATTGGTCATTACTGGATTGGTCAAATCCTCCGAGTTTGCCAATGTTGCTGATCCTCTTGCCTTTGTTTTTGAGCGGATCAATATGCAGAAATTTGGTTTCTTCATTTCAGTCACTGCAGTGATTGCAGCCACCAGTGTATTGTTAATATTTCAGATAGGACAACCCAGGATTTGGATGGCGATGAGCAGGGATGGATTGCTGCCCAAATCTTTTGGTAAGGTCAACAAGAAATACCAAACACCAGGTTTTTCTACTGTAGTTGCAGGTGTATTGGTAGCTGGACTGGTGCTTTTTATTGATGACAAACTTGTTACTGACCTCACAAGCATTGGTACCTTGTTTGCATTTGTATTGGTCAGTGGGGGTGTACTTATGTTGCCAAGGATTAAGAAGGAAAAAGATAAGTTTTCTATCCCCTACATCAATGCACAATATATTTTTCCATTGATGTATGTGGTTGCTTTTTACCTGTTTCAGGAAAGAACCATCCACGCATTTGTAAAGATTGGAACTGAGGGGTATCAAGAGGTACTGTTCCTTATTTTTATGTTACTGGCGGCTATCCTTGCTGTGCTTTCTTTTACCAAGAAGTACTCCCTCATTCCAGTCCTGGGAGTGTCCTGTTGCATGTACCTGATGGTTGAGATTCCTGCTAAAAGTTGGATTGTTTTTTGGGGCTGGATGGCGTTTGGTCTTTCCATCTATCTGCTTTATGGCAAGAACAACAGTAAGTTGAACAAATAACAAGATAGAGACTACCTTTGTAAACATGAAGTTTCAGGAGGGAGATAAAATCATGGTTCTTGCTACTGGCGAGCGTGGATCAGTTGTAGAGTGGATCGACAAGAAAATGCTGCTGATTGAGGTTGATGGCATTAGTTTTCCTGTGTATGCTGATCAGATTGATTTTCCCTATTTCCAAGACTTCACGGCTCCAAAAGAATTCAAAAAAAAGTCTTCTTTTACAAATGCGGAACCACCCAGAAGAGAAAAAAATGTACAACGATTTATTGAGCGTGATGGTGTTTGGCTTTCTTTCTTTCCCGTGCTTGATAAGGATGTTTTTGACGACGACATTATTTCCCATTATCGCATTTATGTATTGAACCATACCGATGATGACCTTATTTTTGAACTTTCTATTTACTATGGAAACGAAAAAGAGCTGGATCTCCGCAACAGCATATGCGCCTTGGATGAAATGTATTTGTTTGATCTTCCATTTGAAAACCTGAATGATCAGCCCAGGATGGATTTTGACTTTTCCCTGCCATCTGCCGATAAGAAACGGGTTGGACATTTTGAGGTTCAGTTCAAACCCAAGCCCAAACAAATCTTCAAATTATCTGAGGATGTCTTGAAAGCACAAAAGGCTTCATTCAACATCAACCTTTTTGAGACCTATCCCAATAAAGAAGCAGAGCAGGATCGCTTTGACATAAACAGGCTCTCTGCAGCTGGTTTCAAGGTTTATCCTGCTGATAAAATAAAGGCCAATCTTCCCCCACGAAGAACATTGATCGATTTACATGCAGATAAGTTATCAGACCAACATCACCGCTTATCTCCCGTGCAGATTCTTGACATGCAACTCAAGGCATTTGAAAAATTCTATGAAGAAGCACTTGCCCATAAACTCCCAGAAATAACTGTGATCCATGGCATTGGAACAGGAAAGCTGAAGGATGAAATCCATGAACTGCTTCGCCACAAAAAAGATGTTAAATCCTTTGTTAACAGGCTCCATCATCTTTATGGGTATGGCGCAACAGAAATATATATCATACCTTAGTATTGCCGCAATACGCTATCGCGTTGAGCAATCAACGAGGAAAGTCCGGACAACATAGAGCATCGCACCGGTGAACAGCCGGGTCTTGTGAAAACAAGAACAGATAGTGCCACAGAAAATAACCGCCTCAACTTGTTGGGGTAAGGGTGAAAACGGGAGGTAAAAGCTCCCGGCGTTATGCAGTAATGCATACCGGGGGTAAACCTTGCGTGTTGAAATGCCACATAGGTCAGGGCAACCTTCGGGTGGGGAATGACTCGTTCTCTCTCTTTGAGGCCTTGATGGGTAGGCAGCTTGATCACAAAGGGTAACTTTTGTGACAGATAAATGATAGCCTTGTACAGAATCCGGCTTATTACTTGCGGCACCACATTAAAAATGCCTTCTCAAATGAGAAGGCATTTTTTCTTAAAAAGGTTTAATTCCAATGGAATGATCAATTGTTGTCTGCATCGAATGTTTCGAAAAGCAATGCTTCAGCAATGAAAGAGCTGTTTCCTGCAATGATGGTTAATAGCATGACTGCGGTAAATAAACCTGAAATAGCTTTTCTACAGTCTAAAAAAACAATAAAAATTAGATGAGGTCTAATGCTTTAGCAAAAGTTGTAACCAAAGGAACTACAGTCAGCGATACCATTGAAGGTAAAAAAAGATAAACCACAACACAAAGTGCTATAGAGAGGAAAAATAAAATCCAATACACATTCTTTTGGCTCTTGGTCATCTTATTGAGTTTGAAAGGCAAATATACAAAGCGATTCTATTTTCTTAAAATCTTAATCCCTGCATTCTCAATAATTTTTAATGTGTATTGATTACACTAATTTAAATAATGTTTAAATTGTACTCCCTATACACATTGATTGATGAATATTAATATATACCTGAGATTTTCTACCCGACCAGGACAAATGTTGAAGATTCAGGTAGATTTTCCTGGAGACGAGCATGCTGAATTTCCTGTTATTTATCCGATGCGTTATGTAGATCATTCTCATTGGCATATTCAGCTTGCTTTAACCGAAGATCAAACTGGTGCCAATGAAAAACTCACTTATCAGTATCTTTTTGAAGATGAGACTGGAACGGTGACCAGGGATTGTTCCAAAAACAGGTTCATTTCACTGAAAAAGCAAAAATCTGAACTGGTATTGCTGGACAGTTGGGTTGATATGGGTGCTGTTTCCAATGTTTTTCATACATCACCTTTTGAACATATATTTTCTGTTCAACGAAAAGCTGCCAAAAATTTACCACTTAAAGCCGGATATACTCGTTTTACCATTGATGCTCCAATGCTTTCCAATGATTATCAATTGGGGTTGATGGGTAATTTGGATGTTTTGGGGAATTGGTCTGTTTCCAAAGTGCTTACAATGCAATTCAATGGCACCCATTGGATTGCTGATATAGATGCTGCTCGTACCCCAATTCAATTTGAATACAAATATTGTTTGCTGGATGCCTCCGGTAACTTTATTGGCTATGAAAAAGGGAATAACAGGCATGTCAGTCTTCAGCAAAAATCACAACTCACTTGCTTGATTCAAGATGGATTTGCCCGTTTTGACCACATCTGGAGAGGAGCAGGTATTGCCATTCCTGTTTTCAGTTTGCGTTCTGCCCAAAGCATGGGTGTTGGAGAATTTACTGATATCAACCTGCTGGTGGATTGGGCAGAAAAGGTATCCCTCAGGATGATTCAACTCCTTCCTGTCAATGATACAACCTCTACACATACAAGGGCTGATTCTTATCCTTACGCTGCCATATCTGCGTTTGCACTTCACCCTATTTATGCTTCAATTGAAACCATTGCCGGGAAAAAGCATGCAAAGCAAATAAATTCTTATATCTCTCGAAAGGATGAATTGAATGCTTCCCCAGGTGTTGATTATGAAACCGTCATGGAATTGAAGTGGGATGCTTTGACCGTCCTTTATCAATCCATGAAGAATGATGTTTTTCAAGAAGTTGACTATGGAAATTTCTATCTTGAAAACAAGTCATGGTTGGTTCCTTATGCTGCTTATGGTTTTCTCCGAGACAAATTCGGCTCTCCCGATTCCTCAACATGGGGTAAATATGCTTCATTCAATGATTCACTCATCAATGAACTATGTGCCCCAGGCGCAGAAAATTTTGATGCCATAGCATTGCATTATTTTATCCAATATCAGCTGCACCTTCAACTGAAAAATGCCCATGATTATGCAAACAGCAAAGGCATTATTCTTAAAGGCGATATTGCCATAGGTGTACACAGAAATGGGGCAGATACCTGGACGCAGCCTTCGTTATACAACCTAGACATGCAGGCAGGTGCACCTCCAGATGATTTTGCGGTAAAAGGCCAGAACTGGGGTTTTCCGACCTACAATTGGGAAACCATGCAATCAGATGGTTTTGCCTGGTGGAGACAACGTTTCCAGCAAATGTCTAACTATTTTGATGCTTTTCGGATTGACCATATCCTTGGTTTTTTTCGCATTTGGTCTATACCCGATCATGCCATTGAAGGCATCATGGGCAGGTTTGTACCTGCCATTCCCGTTTCAAGGAATGAATTTGAGCAAAGGGGAGTTTTTATTGACAACAATCGATACTGCAAACCCTATATCACTGATGCTGTAATTGGACAACTGGCAAGCCATTTACAGGCTGATGCAAAACATTTTCTAGAATCGAACGGAGATGCTACTTATCGGTTCAAATCGATTTTTGATACACAACGTAAAATTGAAGAATATTTCAACGCTGAAGAACAGGATGTTGCTAAAAAAGGGTTGAAACAACTTTTATTCAATCTCCATGCTAACGTTGTTCTCTGGTCTGATGGTGAAAACAAAGATGGTTTCCACTTCCGTTTCAATGCTTCAAAAACCCTGTCATTTCAGTACCTGGACTCCCATGCCCAGCAACAACTTTTTTCCTTGTATGATGATTATTTCTACCACCGGCAGGAGCAAATCTGGAAGCATGAAGCACTTGAAAAACTTCCGGCTTTAAAACTGTGCACAGATATGCTCATCTGTGGAGAAGACCTGGGAATGGTTCCCCAAACTGTTCCTGCCGTCATATCATCACTTGGTTTCCTGAGCATGGAGGTTCAAAGAATGCCCAAACAGTTGAATACCCTCTTTTTTGATCCATCCAATGCTCCCTATCTCTCTGTTGTCACCCCATCTACCCATGACATGAGTACCATCCGTGAATGGTGGCTGGAAGACAGGAAAAAGACCCAAGAATTCTATAATGAACAGCTCTGGCAACACGGAGAAGCGCCTGCTGCTGCAACAAGTCAAATCGTTCGTTCTGTTGTACTTCAACACCTGGCTTCACCAGCCATGTGGGCAGTATTTCAATTGCAGGATTTGCTTGCCACAAATGATTCTCTTCGATTGGAAGATCCGTATGCAGAACGGATCAATATCCCAGGAGATCCTAACCATTACTGGAGATTTAGAATGCACTTGCCTATTGAAGAACTGATTAAAAATGATACCTTTAATCAAGACCTCAACTATTTAATCAGTGTGAACAACCGATAGGTTTTCACTGATATTTCATTGGCTTTAAAAGGAAGATGCAGTAAAATCTATGTTTACAATACGCTATTGGCAAAAAGAACTGGCTTTTGAATATCCATTCACCATTTCCAAGGGGACAAAAACACACCAGCCTACCTTTATTGTTGAACTGAATTTTCGTGGAATCATTGGGTATGGTGAAGCTCCCGCCATTGCCTATTATGGAATTACCACTGACAAAATGGTAGCAGATCTTGAGGCCAAACGAAAGTTTGTTGAATCCTTTTCTTTAACGGATCCCAAAAGATTCTGGCATTTTTTACACCATTTGTTTCCCAACAATCCATTTCTGGTTTGTGCATTGGACATGGCAGGATGGGATATCTTTGGCAAGCTCAGGAGAAAGCCTTTGTATGAATTGTGGAACCTGAATCTGGCGAATGCGCCCCTAACTGATTATACCATTGGCATCGATTCGCTAGAAAAAATGCTTGAGAAAATTGTTGCACATCCAGCACCCATTTATAAAATAAAAGTAGGTACTGCAGATGATCTTGAAAAACTCAAGGCCATCAGATCACATACAGATGCCATCATCAGGGTTGATGCCAATGCAGGATGGAGCTTTGACCAGGCCCTTGAAATACTGCCTGTTTTAGAACAACTCAGTATTGAATTGATTGAACAACCCCTGGCCAAGGAAGACCTTGAAGGTGCAAAGATTTTAAAAGAGGCAACATCCATTCCCATTTTCGCTGATGAGTCTTGCGTAGGGGAGAAGGATGTAGAAAAATGTGCTGGCTATTTTTCCGGGATCAACATTAAACTTACCAAATGCAGTGGCATTACGCCAGCATTGGACATGATAAAAAAAGCAAAATTGTTAAACCTGCAAGTTATGCTGGGTTGCATGAATGAAAGCAGCATAGGAACAGCCGCATTGGCGCATTTGGCACCATTGGTAGATTTCCTCGATGCAGATGGACCTTTGCTGTTAAAGGAAGACCTTGGGGCTGGAATTGAGTTTGTTGAATACCAATTGAAGCCAACCCTGTTGCCTGGATTGGGAATAACACCTTTCTTGTAAAGGCTATAACCTCCAGCCCAATCCAATGCCGATCATTCTTGGATTGCCAAGATGAGCAGCACCAAAATCATAGGCGTAGTTGATGTATTTTTTGCCCATCAGGTTTCTGCCCCAAACGGAGATGTCGAAATGTTTTGTTCTGATGCTTGACCTGATATTGACCAAACCATAGGCTTTCTGCTCAATGGTATTGGCAAGATCAAAGAACTGTTTACCAGTATGGTTGTATTCCAGCCTGAACATCAGTTCATGAGCAGCGATGCTGGTTTGGTATTGTGTTGCAAAATAATTGGTGGTGGATGGGGTAAAGACTTGTTTATTGCCAGACAGATCAACCTGGGCGCCATTGTTGACCGCTCCCAAAACAGCATACTTGGCTGATGTCAAACCTCCTGAATATTGTAAACTCAATCCTTTTGCCAATTTAACTTCCATTTCACCCTCTAAACCCCAAGCATTCATTTCTCCGGCATTCTGGATAATGGTTACTGCGCTAGGCAAGACAAGCAAGGGTGTTTGAATATCCATGACTTTGTTGTAGAAAATGGCTACCGCATACCTGAACTGGTTGTTCTTGTCCTTTCCTTTGATACCTGCTTCAAACATGTTGCTGAATTCGGGATTATAGGCAGACAATGGAACCTGGGATGGATCAGCGGAAATAGAAGTCAAGCCACCAGTCCTGAACCCTCTGCTGAAGGATAGATAAAAAAGCTGCTGTTCAGTAGGTTGGTAATGGATGCCCAATTTAGGAGAAAAAGCCCCATAGGATGATTTTCCTGTTTTTTCAGCCATCGTTGGAAATGCGGCCCTTGGTTTTTTTTCATACTCACTGCCAATGGTCAATTTTCTATTTTCATTGTCAATCCTCATGCCACCGTTAATGGTGATTTTTTTATTGATTTTATAGCTCACGTTACCGTAACCAGCAAAACCATCGTTCTCACCTTTATTGATCGAAATAATTGAGAAATTTTTATCGGGTATCCCAAACAAACCAGCATCATTTCCAAAAGCAGTTGCCTGCTTCGTTGGACTCTTTTGTGTGAACTGGAAAATACCAGCACTCCATTCAAAAGCTGCATCAGGTGAAGATTTTACAGAATTAAACCTTAACTCATTGGTCATTACATTCACAGTATTGAAATCTTTACCGTAATTGTTGAATATGCCTACGATGTCAGCAGGGGAGAAGTCCGCATCCAATGAATTTTCATAATAGCGATAATTTCGCTGTCTTGCATGCTGAAAGGTTATATCTGTTTTCTTTCCCTTGTGTTTAGCCACAACTGAAACGTTCCTGCTGTTGTCTCTCATGGAGGATGTGAGGTTTTGAGAAAGCATATAAGGATTTTCAAACAACGCTTTCATGTCATTCACCAACGGGAAAGCGCCATTATTCTTGGCTGTATATTGCTTTAGATCAGCTTGTAAACTCCAGCCTTTTCCCAAAAAGTATTTCATCTGCAGGTTGAGCATGGTTTGTTGTTGATTGTCAAATTTCTTGTTGAGGAATTCATTGGTGTAAAATCCATTTTTAGCATCATGAAGGGCTGATAAGCCAAGAAAAAGCTTATTTTTTATGATGGGTGCATTCACAGCAGCATTGATCCTTTTCTGACCGTAATTTCCAATTTGAACACCTGCATTAACCTGCGTTGCATTGGTAGGTTTCTTCGTGGTAATATTGATTACACCACCCATCGCATTTCTCCCATAAAATGTTCCCTGAGCACCACGGATGATATCAATGCTTTCAATTTCATTCAATTGTGGGATGTAGGTATCCAAATTGAATTGTGCCACACCATCAACGTAAGTGGCAACCGATTGGTCGTATGAAGTGGTAACCATTCCCCTGATTCCAGTTACATTGCGGTTATCTCCGGAATTGGCGATAAAAAGGTTGGGGGCGAACCCGGATAAGTCGCTGATTTCCCAGATCCGCATGTCTCTGACTTGCTTTGCATTGATAGAACTGATAGAACCTGGCGTATTCAAAATATTCGCTTGTTTTTTATCACTGCTAACAACAACTTCATCCAACTTGATGGAATTGGATTCCATTAGAATAGAAACCTCTTGAGATCTGTCCAGTTGACCCTTCCAGATAACCGATGCATAGCCTTCTGCTGTAATAAGCAGTTCATAATAACCTTTTGAAAGATTAATGAAAACTATACCTGTCTTTTCATTTACGACTACCAATTGGTTAGAATTGAGTATACTGACTTCAATACCTTCAACTTTGATTCCCTGTTTGTTTTTTGCTGAAATGCTAAGCTTGATGGTCTCTTGAGAAAAACCAAATAGGGTAATCAGAAGAAATGCGAAAACAAAAAAATGGCGCATGTTGGATGTTATTTGTTGTTAAAATTTTTTCTTTTCTCAGCGATACTTTTAAGCGAATTGATGCTGACATTTAACTCAAATCCTATCAATAGAACAAGAGAATTGACAAATACCAAAAACATCAGTATCAAAATGCTTCCTAATGATCCATAAACTTTGTTATATGAAGCAATATTGTTTACCCAATATGAGAAAAAATAGGTGAAAGACATGATCAAAATAGTAGCAAGAAGGGCTCCCGGAGTCTTGATCTTCCATTTTTTTTGTACATGAGGTGCATAGCGATAGATAAGGCCAATCGCTAAAAAAATCAGTAAAAATGTAATCACAAACTGGCCGGAACCGAAAATGAAATCAATAATACTGTCTTTGATCTTCATTTGCTCGATAATCCAATTCAAAATAATGGTTTGTGTGAGCATGATCATGATGGTAGCGATGATCAATAAAACGATGATAAACGTAAGCCTGATGGCAATAAGCCTTGCTTCAATAAAATTTTGTTCCTCCACCTCAATGTGCAACATGGATTTCCTGAAAGTTCTCATGATGGTCAAGGTGGCATTTGAGGAAAAATACAATGCCAGGAAAAGTCCGAATGAAAGTGTACCTGTTCCTGTAGAAAAAAAGTCATCCATCACATTTTTGATCATGGTATAGGTTATTTCATCAGGTATTACACTACGCAAAAGAACAAGAACCTCATCATACAATCTTTTGGAGCCTGGTATGTAGGATAAGAGGGTAAAAATGAAAATGAACAGTGGCGGAATGGCCATCAAGAAATTGAATGACACCGAGGCGGCCCTTTCATTCAGCCCTATTTGTTGTGTTTGTTTAAAAAAAAAATGAAGCACATCATACAAAGGAAGGCCTTCAAAGCCTGGTAAAACCAGTTTTTTTGACCAATTGATCACTCCCTTTACGGGTCTGCTTTCAATCAGGATCCTTTGAAGTTTTATCATTCTGTTCAATTAATGTATTTTGAGACTGTCCAAAGCCTTCCGGTATTTTCGGGCATTTTCAAAATGTTCTTCTGCTGTTGAGGCAAAGCTATGTGATCCTGAGAAGTCTGCTTTTGCACAAAAATACAAATAGTCAGTCTTTTCCGCTTTTAAAACTGCATCAATCGAGGCAATGGATGGTGTACAAATAGGGCCTGGTGGTAAGCCTTTGTTTCTGTAGGTATTGTATGGAGAATTTGCAGTTGAACTGATGTGGCCGAATGTAACTCTTCTGATACTAAAATCACCTACTGCGAACTTGATGGTTGGGTCAGCCCCCAGGGGCATTCCTTGCTTCAACCTGTTGATATAAACACTTGCAATGGTTGGTTTTTCTTCAATGTTATTGGTCTCTTCTTCAACAATGGAGGCTATTGTGATCACTTCTTCTTTGGACAGGCCAAGCAATATTGCATTGTCAATTCGGCTGTCAGTCCAAAAGGCATTTGACTCCTTGCTCATCCTCTTCATAAACTCATTGGGGCTGCTGTTCCAATAAATTTCATAGGTATTGGGAATGACAAGGGTCATCAAGGTTTCCTGCTTTACACCAAATGCCCGAATGGAGTCATTGTTGGAGATGAACCGGTAAATGTCAGCTTCAGTGCATTCCAGTTTGCCTCCAATATACTTGGCAAGCTCTTTCTTTGTCCTGAA
>CAILKQ010000129.1 GCA_903834825.1 uncultured bacterium
AACTGTTGACGAATGTTGCCCTTCGTCTTGAGGATACCGATTCACCTGATCGTTGGTTGGTGAGTGGTCGCGGAGAGCTGCATCTCGGCATTCTGATTGAGACGATGCGACGTGAAGGATTTGAATTTCAAGTGAGTCAACCCCAGGTGATTTTCCGAGAAATTGATGGAATTCCCCATGAGCCCTACGAACTGCTTGTGATTGATGTTCCTGAAGCTTGTGTTGGCACCTGTATTGAAAAATTGGGTTCTCGCAAAGCTGAAATGAAAAATATGGAAAGTTCCAGTGACGCGCGCGTTCAACTGGAGTTTGTTGTACCTTCGCGTGGGTTGATTGGTTTTAGAGGTGATTTTATTCGCTCAACGCGCGGCGAGGGGATCATGAGTCACTCTTTTCTTGACTACCGCGCAATTCAGAGTAATTATGAATTACGACGAAACGGTGTGCTGATTGCCTTTGAGGAAGGTGTTGCCACTTTTTACGCATTGAAAAATGCTGAGGATCGTGGTCAGTTTTTCATTACTCCTGGCACAAAAGTTTACAAGGGTATGATTATCGGTGAAAATACCCGGACCCAGGATTTGGAAATCAATGTTTGCAAGACGAAACAGCTCACCAATATGCGTTCGGCTGGAGCAGAGGAATTGGATACACTCCAATCACCTGTTCACATGACATTGGAGCGTGCTCTTGAATATATTGGCTCTGATGAAATGCTGGAAGTCACACCAGAAAATATCCGTCTTAGGAAAATTCCGGTCAAAAAGCCGATTAAACGATGAGCGGCCTGCAGATACAGCCAGTTTCTTCCCTCCTTGATGATAATCGGTATCGACAAGCCGTAAGTCTTTTCAATGCGCGTGAGTGGTATGCTGCCCACGATGCTTTTGAAGAGCTATGGCATGAAGCTGCAGGCGACGATAGATGTCTCTTGCAAGGAATCATCCAGGTTGCTGTGGCCGAGCATCATCTTGGCAACGGTAATCAACGTGGTTCCTTGTTGTTGATGGCAGAGGCCTTGCATCACCTTGAAGCTCCACCAGAGCATTATCTTGGTCTAGACCTCCAGTCTCTCAAAGGGATTGTCAGCCTTCGTCTAGCCGCACTTCAGGCTGGTCAGACGTTGGTTGCCATTCCCTTTCCGGTTTTGGCACATGTTGAACCTGGCAAAGTTTAAAGTGCACAAGCTTGCAACCGCATAAAAATGCAGCGTTTGCCTTGGCCCAGGCTGTCTCGGCCTCTACATACATTGATCCCATGGCTGTCTTTTCTGGCGGCCACGGCATCCATTGCCATGCTTGGTATTCCCACCCCAGCTTCTACTCCCCTGAAGCCTGCACCGGCGCAGCCAGGGGCAGGGAACACTCCTCTGGATGGCTCTTCTCAAGGTGGAGGCCTTGTAACCATTGAGGCCGACATGCAACAGGGTGACAACCAAACAGGTGTTGTCACCGCCACTGGCAACGTTAGAATCACCTACCCCGATCGGGGCACGGTGGCCACTTCCAGGCAAGCCCAATACTTTTCTAAGGAAGGCCGCTTGGTGCTCTCCGGGGACGTTGATGTGATCGATGCCCAGGGGCAACGCATCCGTGCCGAACGTGTGGTCTACAACCTGGACCAGGAACGTCTTGTTGCACAACCCATCCCAGGGAAGCAGGTGACCAGCAAACTCCGTCTTTCTCTTCCTCAGGGCAACGCCGTTGGTGCTCCAAGGCCATGACGTTGGCCTTGGATCGCGTTGCCATCTCCCTTTCGGGACGGCCATTGGTGCAAGGTGTCAGCCTTCACCTCCATCCCGGAGAGGTGGTTGGTCTCCTTGGACCCAATGGTGCTGGGAAAACCACCACTTTCAATCTTCTTACAGGTCTTTTGCGATCTGATCAAAG
>CAILKQ010000130.1 GCA_903834825.1 uncultured bacterium
CCTCTTGCACAGGGCTTTTTCCATTGTCATCAAGATGGGTATTTAGGCTGATGGCCTCAGTTACATATTGTACCTTATGATTGGAAAAGCTGTGGAAAGCAAGATCAGCAACAGGTGAAATATTATATTGGTGTGTGCCTGGCTGGGTGTTAGGGGTGATGCGTTCGGGAACGGCACTGTCGTTGAGTTTTGTACGGTAGAGGTATTTCTGGGTGGCATTGTCAGGCGATGCGTAAAAATAAACATAGCCCTCTTTTTCCTTGACTGCCGCGATTTCTATCACATCAAAATTACCCTGGGTCAGGAGAACCGACTCCTTGCCATTGCGTGACATGCGGTACAGATGCCGCCATCCGTCTTGCTCAGAAACCCAAATAAAAGATTTACCCCCGTCAAGCCAATCCCATCCACCATAATTATAGTCGTCATCAATGGAAGGAAGAATATCAATCCAGGCAGCATCTTTTTCCGAATGTATATAATAACCCTTTCCAGTGCCGGCATTGGCCAGGTAGAGCCTGCTTTCATTTTGTTTTCTGTTGAGCTGCTGGACAATGACCTCATCCTTCCCGGCCCATTCCATCCTGGGAATATAATGTTGGCGCTGATCCCCTGGAATATCCATCCAGGTCTTTTTACCGGTAGCCAGATCAATGACCCCAATCCTGACAGCAGAGGGCGCTTCACCCACCTTGGGGTATTCAACAGGTATGGGTTTTGAATAGATATCGGATGTATTGTCCATCATCATGAAATCCTTGGTACCGGCAGCATTGACCTGCCAGAAGGCGATCTTTTTTCCATCAGGGCTCCACCGGAATCCATCGCGGCAAGCGAACTCCTCTTCATATACCCAATCGAATGTTCCATTGATCATGCGCCTGTTTCCATCGGTTGTCAATGCCTTGATGGCACATGTTTTTAGGTCTTCAACATATACATTCTGTTCAGAAACATAGGCGGCTTTGTATCCATCAGGTGAAAGTTTCGCAAACATCAGGGTCTGCGCTGGCCTTGACTTTCCGAGCTGTTTCCATTTTTTTGTATTGTTGTCATAGAGCCAATAATCCCCTCTTGTATTGTAGCGCCAAACCCTTGCCGTATTGGCAAATACAAGCAATTGCTGGGTCTTTTCATTCCATGAATAATTGTCCATTTTCTTGAAAAGCTCCACGTTGTTCAATACCAAAGCACTGATAATGGTATCAACATCACCGGTCAACACATCCGTTTTAACAAGGGCATTTTTACTGAGTGAGAAGATTCCTTTTCCATCTCCAGTCCACTGCATTTTGGACTGGGCCTGCAGCGTTGCGGCATGGCTGATCAATAAGCTGAACAAGATGACAAGGGTGTTGAATGGCTTCATTTTCATTGTATTTGACTTGAAACCGAAAATTAGGAAAGTTCACTTATATTCAAATGGTTAATTTTGTGAAGGAACCGATAAAATGGAAAAAGAGAAACTCCGCTTGGACAAATACCTTTGGTCGATCCGGCTGTTCAAAACAAGAACAGCTGCCAGTGCTGCATGCGAAAAAGGCAGGGTGAAGATGAATGAAGAAAGCATCAAGGCATCAAGAGGGGTAAAAATGGGTGATATTTTTGAGGTCAAAGCGGAGGAAAAAAAATGGATCATCAAGGTCACCGGTTTGTTGCATTCGAGGGTGCAATACAGTGAAGCTGTCAAATACTACGAGGATCTTACCCCACCGGAAGAGGTGGAACGCATTGCCTACCAGTCGGCTTCTTTCTTTTCCGGAAAAAGGCCTTCCAAAATTGGAAGACCTACAAAAAAAGAACGAAGAGACCTAGGAGGTTTTTTAGAACTGGATGATTGATAGCATGGATGAATATCCATTCACATTGAAACATACCTGCAACAACTGTTGCCCAAATATTTAGCCAACATGAACATCCACATCATCAGCGTAGTCCCCGAGTTAATGGAAAGTCCATTTGGACATTCCATCATGAAACGCGCAGCAGCAAAGGGCTTGCTGAACATCACCATTCACCAACTCCGCAAGTGGGCTGTCAATGAATATGGCATGGTGGATGATTACCAATTTGGCGGAGGCGCAGGAATGGTCATGATGTGCGAACCCCTGGCCAATGCCATCGAGGAACTGAATGCGGTCCATCAGTTTGATGAAATCATCTACCTGACACCAGACGGTGAAGTTTTCAACCAAAGCATGGCCAATGGGCTGTCGCTCAAAAAATCACTCTTGTTTATTTGTGGGCATTACAAGGGAATTGACCAGCGCATCCGCGATCACTATGTTACCAAAGAAATATCCATTGGGGATTTTGTGATGAGTGGTGGTGAACTGGGTGCTGCTGTCATCGTGGATGCCATTGGCAGGTTGATTCCTGGCGTACTGAATGATGAAACCTCTGCATTGTTTGACTCTTTCCAGGACGATCTCCTTGCGCCTCCAGTGTATACAAGACCAGTTGATTTTAGAGGAATGAAAGTGCCTGATGTCTTGATGAGCGGAGACCATAAAAAAATTGAAGATTGGCGCTACGAGCAAGCTTTGAAAAGAACGGAAGAAAAAAGACCGGACTTGTTGAAGGATTGACAGTGCAAATCAATCATAGATCGAATGTCTGATGTTTTCTTGAAGTAGAAAAACAATGCATTCCCTTTACCACTAACCAAACAAGATTTCTTTTCTCATCTGTTTCATTTGATCAACAAATGCTGCGTCCTTTTTATTCAGCAACTTGAAATGCATTTCAGCTTTTTGGCGGGCACAACAATCAATCCATTCCAGTGCTGCAAAACAAAATGCCGGTGATACAAACATCAAGAACCAAAGCAGTTTTTGAGCAGAAAACCAAAAAACAAGCTGCCAAAGCACCCACCAGATCAGGCCCATAAAACCAAGTACACCATTGTACACGCTTGTATAGAAATCAATGCGGGTAACGGTTTTATCGGCAATCCATTTGCTGATGTTTCCTGGGATCCACCAGATGATGGTTCCCAATGCAAAGAATGGCGATAACAAAAATAGGATGAGCCAGTTGCTTTTTGATCGTGCTTCATTGGCCGAAAAGGAGATGTCATCGACTTCGTTTTCTGTAAGCAGTTGATGGTAACGCACCAGCTTGGATTGAAAGGCAGCATAGTTTTCCTCATTCATTTCCGCCACCCTTTCACAAATATTCCTGGATGCCCAAAAATAACCTTCCTTGTTTTCGGCATGATCATGATAAGCCATGCGCATGACCGTTTCAACCGTATCGGTTCGCTCGCCTTTCCTGACATGAATGACATTTTTTTCAAACAAAGCCTGCATGTCTGCAGTGAGTTTGTTTAATGCTTGTGCAGGGAAATCACGATAGGCAGTCTCGTACCCACTCAGCTCCAGGGTATCTCCTACCCTGATGAAAAGATTTGCTCCAAAGCCATGATGCGAATAATTCAAAGCAACGGTCTGGATGCAGAGATGGTCTGCCTTTCCATCATCAAATGCCGTCTGCAAGGCTACCCGGGCAGCGCCTTTTTTAAAGGGTTCCGCCTGCTTGGATTGCCTGCTGAAACCTTCAGGAAAAATCAACAACAGGTTTCCCACTGAAAGCAGTTTCCTGCCCCTA
>CAILKQ010000131.1 GCA_903834825.1 uncultured bacterium
AGCCAACAAACCTGCAATAACTGCGAAAAGGGCAACACCCTCAACGAAAGCTGCTGTCAGAATCATGTTTGCACGAATTTCGTTAGATGCTTCGGGCTGACGGGCAATAGCTTCTACCGCACCCTTACCGATTTGACCAATACCGATACCGGCACCGATTGCTGCAAGACCAGCACCGATTGCTCCACCCATGTGTGAGAAACCAGTCTGAACTTCGAGCATGATTGTCATTAGACTCATGATACTTGTTTTAAAAATGAAAAAAAAAATTATCAATGGTGATCATCATGCCCACCTTCAAATGCCTGCCCTATAAATACAGCAGTCAAATTTGTGAAGATAAACGCCTGTATGAATGCTACCAATATCTCAATTAAATAAATGAATACAGCAAACAAAATAGATAATGGAGAAAATCCCCATCCTGCAATCGTACTCATTGATCCAAAAATGAAAATCAACGTGATAAAACTCAATATAATGATATGACCTGCCACCATGTTGGCAAATAGACGGACAATCAAAGCAAACGGTTTAGTGAATACGCCCAACAATTCAACCGGCAACATAATGATTAACCGTACAACCATTGGCACCCCTGGATACCAAAAAATATGTGCCCAAAAATGTTTGTTTGTGCTGAATAAAATCACAAAAAAGGAAATCACACCCAAAACTACTGTAAATGCAATATTACCCGTAACGTTAGCTGAGCCGGGTATCAACCCAAAAAGATTGTTGATCAAGATAAAAAAGAAGACGGTTAAAAGATAAGGAAGGTATTTGAGATACTTCTTTCCAAGATTGGGTTTTGCGACCTCATCCCTCACAAAAGTAATAACAGGCTCTATGGCATTCTGCCATCCTTTTGGCGCTGATATAATACCCTTTCCTTTTTTGTACTTGTTGGCCACGCTGATCATCAGCACCACTAAAAGAATCAGGGAAAGAAACATCTGGACCACATTCTTGGTCAGGGAAATATCGTACACTTGAACTGCTTCATCCAATATCTCAACGCCGTTTTCCATTTTCACCGCATGAATTTTATCATGCTCCATCTTATAGCCGTGATGAGATGCATGCCCATGGTGAAAATGAGAGGAGGAAAATGCAATCAGACCCCTTTCTTTGCTCCAAAGGATGATCGGCAGGGGTATAGTGGCATGAAATTCTTCTCCGCTGGCATTTTTTAGGGTTAAAAAATGGAACTCATGGGAGTCTTGGATATGTTCCATGATGACTTTTGCAGGGTCAAGCTTTTCGCTACCCGCTTCCTCATTTGCCTTTACAGAAGAAGAAACCAGTGCCAAAAAAAGCCCGAGAGTCGCTACCAGCAAAGATTTTAGCCTATGTAAACGCATATACGCCTTAGAATTTTGCGCAAAGATAGCAAGGAGTGGGTTAAAATTACCCGAAAATCTTAAAAATCTATTCCCCATTTTTCTGTTGCTGCATGGAGATCATTTGTGCGTATTTCCCTCCAAGGGCAAGAAGTTCTTCATGTTTTCCCATTTCTACCCTTTTCCCCCGATCAAGGACCAGGATCTGGGTGGCTTGACGGATGGTTGACAACCGATGCGCCACAATGATGGAGGTTCTGCCTTTGGTCAGCACTGAAATGGCCTGCTGGATCAGTTGCTCGGTTTGGGTATCAACCGAAGACGTTGCTTCATCCAGGATCAGGATTGCAGGGTTGAAGAGCAAAGCCCTGATAAAGGAAAGCAACTGCCTTTGGCCCATGGACAGGGTACTCCCCCTCTCCATCACATCATAATCATATCCCCCAGGAAGTTGCTCAATGAACGCGTGAATGCCTATCATTTTGGCAGCCTGCACCACTTCTTGCCTGCTGATGGATGAATCGCGAAGGGTTACATTGTCATGAACAGAGCCGGGGAATAGGAAAACATCCTGCAATACAACAGCCGTTCCTGCACGCAAACTATTGATGGTGAAGGCTTCGATTGGCAGGTCATCAACCAGTATTTCCCCGGATTGGTGCTGGTACAGCCTGTTGATCAGGCTGATGATGGTTGACTTGCCGCTTCCCGTATGCCCCACAATGGCCAGGGTATCCCCTTCATTGAGCTTGAAATTCAGGTCAGAGAGCACAGGATGACCATCGGTATAGTGAAAACCAACATGCCTGAATTCAATCTTTCCTCGAATCTTCATGTCTCTTGCGCCAGGAGCATCTGCCAATACATCGCTGTTGTCGAGCACAGCCAATACCCTTTCTCCTGCCACCATGCCCATTTGAAGCACATTGAATTTATCGGCAATGACCCTAAGGGGCCTGAACAAAAGGTTCAACAACAGGGTAAAAGAAACAATATTTCCCGCTACCTGTACCGCTTGTTCCTGATTCAACTGGTAGGCATCCTTGGCGGCAAACCAAACCAGTATGCCCATGGAAAAAGCCAATACGATCTCCACCACTGGAAAAAAAACAGAATAGGCAAAAATTGCCTGGATATTGGCATCCCGGTGTTTTCTGTTGATGGTCTCAAACCTTTCCTGCTCTCTTTTTTCTGCGGTAAATGCCTGAATGATTTGCATGCCGGAGAGGTGCTCTTGCACGAATGCATTCAATGCTGCAATCGCATTTCGGACATTGACAAATGATTTGTTCACACTCTCCTTGAAAAAATAAGTGGCCATGATCAGGATGGGAAAAGGAATGATACATACCAGGCTGAGTTGCCAGTTGGTATAGAACATGGCGGAAAGTATGGCAACGATAGAAAGAAAATCTGCCACAATAGGCACCAGCCCTTCAGAAAAAATATCATTGATGGACTCGATATCATTGATTGTTCTGGTGGTCAATGTACCAATGGGCGTTTTATCATATTGCTTCAAATTATATGAAAGCACCTTTTCATAGACATTAACCCGCATATCTTTAACCACACGGTGCCCGAGCCAGGAGGTGGTATAGGAAAAGAAAAAACGCATGGCAGTCTCTGCCAGCAAGAGCGCTACCTGCAGTAGGCTGATCCATAAAAGAAAATCCAACACCATTTGGGAACCTGTAGCACCAGAAGCATTGACGCGTTTAAGTGTCAGGTTGATCATCAATGGCCGCAGGGGGGATACCAGCGCCAACAACAATGCCAAGACAATTGACAGGTAAAATTTCCCGGCATAGGGTTTTGCAAACGCAAAAATCCTTGCCAACAATGGCCAATCGAAAATTCTTTTCTGGTTTTTTTTCTTTTTATATTCCATCATTCATGCAAACCCCGCCTATTGGTCCCTGTTGGTAAAAGCTTTGATGAACAAGGCTCCGAGATTCTTGTGTGGGGGTATATAATTATCGAACCGCTCTTTTGCTATACCTGTATTGAATTGCTTCTCGAGCTGATGCCAGATGCTGATCCAGTCTACCCCCTGCCCCAACCTGACGGATTCATTGATCATTCTCAATACCGGCTCATTGACAAGTTTGGTACCCACTTCTTTCGATGAAACAATATGGGCTTCGGGGCAAATGTTCAGTACGGTATTGAGGTTCTGAAAACTGCCACAAGATCCCAAAACAATGATTTTGGCAGATGCCGGAAGCTGGTTGACTGTATACTTGAGGTGATAACTGTGACCGCGGTGAATGACAATTGTAGGCTGGAGGCCTTGTGCACGCAAATACCCAATCAACAGGGCTTGGGCCTTTGCATCCGGATCATCCCCCATCGAATTATCCAGGGGAAGATTGGCAAATATCCATACAGGCCTGCCCACCAAAGACATGATTTCAACCCAGTTCTCCTCTTGCACAATTTTCCATTCTTTCTTGCCCCTGAACATAGACATGAAGTTGGCAAATGACTCTTTCCCGTCCTTATCCCCATAGAAAAAAACCTGCTGAACAATGCGCCCGGCACTGTCAGAAAGATTGGTCAATGGAAGTGTATACACAGGAGGGATACCATATTTTTGAGAAAGCAGTTGGGAGCTATCTGAGGCAGACATGAACAGCAGCTTGAGGATGTCATAAATGGCTACACCTCTTCCATTGCCAAGTGATTGTTGTTGTTCGAGGTTGTTCTCAATTTCAACCTTAACCAAATTCCTGATGGCTGTGTTGCTGATGCTTCCATAGGAATCTGCCACATCAACAGCGTCCTCGAGATTGAGGTTTTTTTCTAATCCGCGCACAAATCCCTTGACCAGGAGTTGTGCATTTTCTGTTGGCATGCTGGACAAGAAAAGATCGAGTTTATTGTAAGCAGCGGCCATCCTGATAAATTTCTTGAATCGGTCAAACCTTACATCCATGAGCAAGGCATCTCCCCCACGCTTTTGCATGCGCCCCATCATTCGGCTGTATACTCCAGTATAGCTGGAGGTATAGATGACATCTTCGCCAGTCACGATGATGTAATACAATTCTGCTGCGCCAAGCGGCTCTACAATCTTGAAGCGAACAGCTTCAGGCTCATCATGCAAGGCGTTGATTTCATTGATAAATATTTCCTCAGCCTTGCGCTTGATCATGGTTCCCATTTCCTCAAAAAGGATAGGCGTATCCCTTGCAAGCATATCATCCATGAACTGGATCTGGGTCTTGACAAGCAAGCGATAGTAGGCCAGGTTGTCAGTGGCAGTAGATTTAATGCTGTCTACAGAAATTCTTCCTTTAAGGATGGAATGCAAAAAGGGGAAAATCAATCTTCCTGAACTTTCATCAGCAATACGGGTAATCAGTTTCACCAGGGTGTCGTCAATTGACCTTATCTTTTTACCAATAGGTGTAGCAGCTGCTGCTGCATAATTGTAAAAGCTGGAGGGAAAATGATGTGCCGCAGCGATAATGAGGCTGTCTGCAAATGAAGCCTGGAGATAGGGTTCAATCCTGAAAAGTACCTGATCAGGATGCAACCCCGCAAACTGCTTGAACATGGTTACTCTTGAGGAATCCAGTGCAGGGTTTTCAAAAAAAACTGAATTTTCTCCAAGCAATATCTTATTGACGTTGTATGGAAAATAATCAACAATCCCAGCAATACCTACTCCACTGATGTCCAGCGCCATGTATTGCCTATAAGCTTCCAGAAGGGTTGCAGCTTCAGTGGCAGGCAGGGCATTGGAACGGAATAACCGCAGCAATTCTTCGAGCAAAATGTTCAATCCAGACAAATATTTAACCCTGATGCGATGGTCTGATGCAACGTTTTTTTCAATTTCCAGCTGAAGTGCATCGGTTTGCCTGGTATAAATATCCGTCAGCAACAGATCAAGATCGATGTCCTTGCTGATGACAATCATTTTATCAGGCTTGCCATCCAAAGCGCAAATCCTTGCTTGCAAGCCGTCAATATCCTCATGCAATTTTACCCTCCTGATGTCAATAAGGGTATGGCTGCTGTCTTGCCCAGCAGCAGTTAAAGCCATAAAAGGCATTAAAATCAATATAAACAAACGCAAGGTGAACATTTAGTGTAAAATTAAGATTTAATTTCCAGCACCACCTTTGTAGATCGCTTAACAATTTAATAATCCAGCTTAAAGGTAATATCCTGCTCCATATGTTAACTTTGTGTAAACAACCCCTTACCATGGCGCCAGCCGCAAAAAAAATCCTGATTGCAGATGATGAGCCGGATATTCTAGAAATCATCACCTATAATTTGCAGTTGCATGGATACGATGTGGTTACTGCCAAAGATGGAGACCAGGCCCTGCAAAAAGCAAGGGAAACCAATCCGGACCTGATCATCCTCGACATCATGATGCCCAAGAAAAATGGCATAGAGGTCTGTAAAATCCTAAGGGCCCAACCCGCATTTGAACATACCCTTATTGTATTCCTTACTGCCCTGAACGACGAACTTTCTCATGTAAAGGGACTTGAATTTGGGGCTGACGACTTTATCAGCAAACCCATCTCACCGAAAGTAATGGTTTCAAAAGTGAACGCATTCTTCAGAAGGGTAGCCAAGCCCGAAGGTTCTAAGGCGGTTGAGTTGGGTGATCTAAGGATTGAACCTGAAGAATACATGGTTTATTACAAGGGAGACCCCATCAGCCTTGCTAAAAAAGAGTTCGAATTGCTCAATTATCTGGCATCAAAGCCTGGAAGGGTCTTTTTGCGCAACGAGATACTAAACCAAATCTGGGGCAGTGAGGTAATTGTTGGAGACAGGACGATTGATGTGCACATCAGAAAAATAAGGCAGAAACTGGGTGTAGATTGTATTACTACAGTCAAAGGCGTTGGCTATAAATTTGACATCTGAGTTAGGCCTAAATAAGCGTTGAATACTGTAGATTGCAGTATGTTCGATTCGAAGAACTATTCTCCCCAAAATATTGCATTGTTTTCTGCCAGTACTGTTGGACTGCTGGCATCCCTGATTGGAGGATTGGCGTCCCAAAGCATGGTTGCTGCCCTTGTTATTTTATTGGTCATTTTTGGTTTCACTTTCTTGGTTGTCCGTTTCCTGGTTGAAAAATTCATTCACCGACAGATCAAATTGATTTATAAATTCATCAACCAAACAAAAGCCTCAAAAAGAGAAGTTTTTTTTCAGAAAAAAGTATTGCCCATGCAAAGGCTTGTAGATGTTGGTGAAGAGGTTTTGCAGTGGGCCGACCAAAGAAAAGCAGAGATGGAATTGCTTGAAAAAAATGAAGCCTTCAGGAAGGAATTCCTTCAAAACCTGTCCCATGAATTTAAAACCCCGGCATTTGCTATACAAGGTTATCTGGAAACCCTTTTGGCAGGAGCCCTCAACAACCCTGAGGTCAGTCACAAATTTCTAACAAACGCCTTTAAGAATACAGAACGGTTGATCAACCTGATCTCCGACCTCGACGAGATCACAAAACTCGAAAGCGGTAAACAAGAACTCCACTACCAGAATTTTATTATTCAAGACCTGATCAATGATGTGTATGAATCATTGACCATCAAGACAGTAGCCAAAAACATCTATTGCCAGATCAAGAAAGGATGCGAACAACCCATCAGGGTCTATGCAGACAAAGAAAAGATCAGGCAGGTATTGATCAACCTGGTTGACAATGCAATTAAATACGGCAACCAAGAAGGAAAAGTTGAGGCCAGCATTTACAAGACAGATGACAAAACTGTTCTGGTGGAAATAACAGACGACGGCATGGGCATTGCAGAAGAGCATATCTCAAGAATCTTTGAACGGTTCTACAGAACAGACTATGGCAGGAGCAGAAATATTGGAGGGACTGGCCTTGGGTTGGCCATCTGCAAACACATCATTGAAGCCCATGGGCAGTTCATTCAAGCAAGAAGCACACCCGGCATTGGCACTACTTTTGGATTTACCCTGAAGAAAATAAAACAACAGGATTAAGCAGATGCAATCAAATCCAGGGGAGGTTCAACAAAGCTAGAAGCCTGACCATGTACCACAGACTCTACTATTTTTTCAACAGGAGTTGACAATAAAAATTCCAGGGATTGTCTGCCATCAAAAATCCACTTGTTAAAATACACAGGGAAATAATCATCAATAGTATCTACTACTGCTACATTAAATTCTTTTAAAGCAGCAGCGTTGCAAGCTTGCTCATACTGACCATGCATGGGCAAGACCATCAATCGCTTACCCAAATATAGTGCTTCAGCAGGGGTCTCAAACCCAGCGCCAGTAATCACACCATGAGCGTTGATCAGGCTATCATCAAACATGGCTTGACTCAACGGCAACAATTTCACATTGTCTTCCTGCATCACATTTTCAACCTGATTTGAAAAAAGATGAAATTTGAAATTCTTTAATCGCTGCAGCTGCTTAACAACCAAATGATCTGCATAATGCCCAAGATAGACGGTTATATATCCCTCATTCACTGGTGTGGCATTCAAGATGGAAGGTTTGATTACAGGAGAAAAAATATTGTCATCATACTGCTTGAAATGCAG
Source organism: uncultured bacterium (assembly GCA_903834825.1). Lineage (GTDB taxonomy): Bacteria > Bacteroidota > Bacteroidia > Chitinophagales > Chitinophagaceae > Pollutibacter. The sequence goes on from CAILKQ010000131.1 coordinate 7,910, forward strand.
ACCTACTGATCTTGTTCCGGTGGCATAGTTGGACAATACCCATTCCCCCAAAAGATTTTTCTTAGTAGGTCGGGGCGCCTTTTTACTCATGAAACTTGCCTGATGGCCAAAATGGACAGATGGTATGCCTTTAAATTTACAGGCCAAAGAAGTGATGCATTCAAAATCATTGATAACAAGATCATATTTTTCTACCGGTAGAAATCTTGCTTCATTCAGCAGTTTTCGCAAATGGATTCCCCCCATTGTTTTCATGACATCAATACCCCCTGATTTTATGTCATATTGCAAACTGATGCCCTTGCTTCGATAAGCAACGGGCATTGAGGTCTTTAATGCACTGTTGTTCCCACTGAGAAAAATATCAACATCACCGTATTTTTGCAGTAGTGGTAAAATTGAATTTGCCCTGCTGATATGGCCATTTCCGGTAGCCTGAACTGCATAAAATATTTTCATCATGGATCAATGTGTTGCAGAAGCCATTGAAGTAAAAAACAATGCAACTTCATCAGTCAGTACATTGAGGATGGGTATCTGGTTGTTAGTGCGCATATGAATTACTTCCGGCACAGCATGCTCTTTTTCGTTGAATGAATGGATGCTCCAGGCCCCTTCATCATACTCCAATGATGTGAGGTTCTCAATCCAATCGCCACTGTTCAAGTAATTGACGGAACCGGTTGACATGCAAACTTTTCTGATTTGTGGCTGATGAATATGCCCACAAATCACTGTGTCATACCCCTTCCCAATGGCCAATTCTGCAGCTGTTTGCTCAAAATCGCCAATCCAGGCCACTGCCTTTTTTACACCATTTTTAACCTTCTTGCTAAAACTCATTTTTTCTTTACCAAAGGTCTTGAGCACCCAATTGATGGCCCTGTTCACCAAAATCAAAAGATCATATCCATGTCCACCCAATTTAGCAATCATTTTGGCACTCCCTTTTGTGGTTGCATCAAATACATCCCCATGAAAAATCCAGGTTTTTTTGCCGTCCAACTCAATCACCAGTTTGTCAACCATTTGAAAATTGCCCAACTCTATACCACTGTACCTTCTGAGCGATTCGTCGTGGTTGCCGGTGATATAAACAACTTGGGTTCCTTTGGCAATCATCCCAAATATTTCCTTGATTACCTGCATGTGGGAAGCAGGAAAATAGTGTTTTTTGAATTGCCAGATATCAATAATATCACCATTCAATACCAACAGTTTTGGTGAGATGCTTCTCAGGTAGGATACCAATTCTGTTGCATGACAGCCATAAGTACCAAGGTGAACATCACTGATTACAGCAACTTCGAGCTTTCTTCTGTTCATGATTAATGGGTTTTATAAATTTCCATCTATACCATTAACCCATTGTTAGCAACACATAAATAAATCTTGATGTAAACCTGAAGAAATTGTTATGCACTGGATTCAGCATAAAGGTGCTGAATCAATCCATCAGCCAATCCAATTTTGGGAACCAATATCTCTTCCAGGTTCCCCCATTTCATGACTTGAAGGTAAATCATTAGCGCAGGAACAATCACGTCTGCCCTATCGGCCCTAAAGTTGTAAAGACTTATCCTGTCTTCGAGTGTGCATGCTGAAAATTCTTTATAATAATCTTTGAGCATATCAATGTGCAAGGGTTTTCCATCTTTTTTCTTGCTGAGAGAAAAAACCTTGTTGATATTGCCTCCTGTTCCTATGGCAATCGTGTTTTTTTGACCGCGTAAATTATCATGCAGGGCATCTTTCATCTCTTGCCAGTCGGCATCTGTAACCATGTTTTTGAGCAAGCGAATGGTCCCGATATTGAATGAATGTTTGTAAACCAGGGCATTGTTGGAGAAAAAAGTGAGCTCAGTGCTTCCCCCACCCACGTCAACATAGAGATAATTGTTGTTGGCGTTGAGGTTTTCTGCCACATGTGATTCATAAATCAAGGAGGCCTCAAAATCACCTGAGATTACCTTTATGTTGATGCCTGTTTCAAGAAATATTTTTCTTACCACCTCAGCGCTGTTTCTGGCATCCCTCATCGCGCTGGTGGCAACAGCAATGGATTTGTCAACCCCATAAGCATTCATGAGGTGTGCATAGGCCTTCATGGTCTGAAGGATCATGTGCTTTTTTTCCTTGGAAATTTCTCCGGTTTCAAATACATCGAAACCCAAACGCAGGGGAACCCTGATCAGATTGAGCTTATTGAAGCTTGCTAAACCATCCCCATTCACCGTAACCTCGGAGATCAGAAGCCTGCTTGCATTGGTTCCAATATCAATTGCTGCCAGTCGCACGTTGCTTTGTAGGTTGTTTTTTTACCAGATAGTTATAAATCTCCTGCTGTGAGCGTATTCGCTTTTTCCTAGGTGAAGATACATAGTTGTTGATAAACTCAGGATCCAATATTCTTGCTTTCACGTTATCAGACAGTTGGATTTTCAAAATGTCCAACAACTCCTTTTTCAAGTCGTTATCAACAATTGGACATGCTGCTTCTACACGATGATCAAGATTCCTTACCATCCAATCTGCACTGGAGATATACACCAAAACATTCCCCCCATTATGAAAAACCGAGACCCTGGCATGCTCCAAATACTCATCAACGATACTGATGGCATAGGGCGATACCTGCTTTTTCTTTGTTTGCATTTTTGCAGAATATATTCCACGAATAATGAGGTTGACTTCCACGCCAGCAGAAGAAGCCTGATTTAGTTTTTCAATCAGGGAAACATCACTAATCGAGTTCAACTTTAGTGTAATGGAGGCGGGAAATCCCTTTTTTGCTTCCTTGATCTCCTTCTCAACAAGCTCTGTTATTTTCTTTCGCATGCCCATCGGGCTTATCAGCAATGTTTTACACTCTTCCAGGGTACCGGCGTGTGATACTGGATTCTCAAGATAAAAGAATATCCTGTTGATATCAGCCATGATGTTCCTGTTGGAAGTAAGCAGGCAATGATCTCCGTAGAAATGAGCCGTTTTTTCATTCAGGTTACCGGTACTGACAAAGCCATATTGAATGGTTTTGTTTTGCACACGTTTATTGATGATACACACTTTTGCATGTACTTTCATGTTTGGAATGCCTAAAATCACTTTTACACCCTCCTCCTCCAACACTGTTTTCCATTCAAGGTTAGCCTCTTCATCGAATCTGGCCTTTAACTCCAACATCACTTCAACTTTTTTTCCATTTCGGGCTGCGTTGACCAAAGCATTGATCACTTTGGATTCTGAAGCAAGCCTGTAGGCCGTAATCTTGATGGATTTAACATCAGGATCGATAGCCGCTTCTCTTAATAAATCTATGATGGCATTAAAAGAATGATAGGGAAAATGCAGCAATATGTCTTTTTTAACAATTACATCCGTTACACGTATGGCGGAATTTAAATCTGGATGAGGGATGGCCGTCATTCTCCGATTGGAAGCTGGAAACACATCAGGAAAATCCATAAAATGTTTAAAATTATGAATGCGTCCTCCTGGAATAATGCTTGATTTACTATTGAGTTTCAGTTTCTTCGTAAGATAGTTCAATAACCCGCTGTTCATCTCCTTATCATAGACGAACCGAACAGGTTTCCCTTTACGCCTTTTTTTCAGCCCTTTTTGCATCTTTTCTACCAGCGAAGTACTGATATCATTGTCAAGGTCTAATTCAGCATCCTTGGTAACCTTGAAAATATGTGCTTCAAAATGGTCATACCCAAAATATGAAAATATATAAGGGAGATTGACCCTGACAATATCTTCCAGAAGTATGATATGCGTTTCTGTTTTGTCTGTGGGCAATTTGACAAAACGGCCAAGTGTTTTGGTGGGGATTTCAATTAAGGCATATTGTTGTTTGTATGCAGAGTTCTTCTTCTGCATCACCACCCCAAGATAAATACTTTTGTCACGCAAATAAGGAAGTTCTGGCAAACCCTCAATCATGAGTGGGATGATGTTAGATCGAACTTCTTTTTCAAAATAATCAACGACAAAATGCTTTTGGTCTTTTGTGAGTTGTTGATCATTCTTGATAAAAACCTTGTTTTTTTTCAACTCAAGCTGAATATTTGCCCAGATCCTGTCAAATTCACTTTGTTGTTTCAAAACAATATGGAGCAGATCAACCAAAATTTCTGAGACGGCATCTTCCATGTGGAGATTGAGTTTGGCTTTGGAAGAACGAAATTCTGCCATCCTTTTCAATGTAGCCACGCGTACACGAAAAAACTCATCCATGTTATTGGAAAATATTCCAAGGAAACGAATTCTTTGGCTGATGGGAACAGTTGGGTCATTGGCTTCCTGTAAAACCCTTGCGTTAAAACTCAGCCAACTGATATCCCGCTGTACAAAAGTCGACTTATTGACCATATAATCGTATTTATTATGGTGAAAATTAAAACATTATAACACAAGTTATTTGATTTGATTTTTGTTTACAGTAACTTAATACTGCATGAAAACCATGAGGAGAGTCATAGCCATATGTTTTTTAGCTATTTTTTGGTCCATTTTAGCCAAAGCAGATGGGTATTTTGGAATCCATTACATTCACTTTTCATTTCTGGGCAAGGAATATTCAATTAAATCCAAGGAACTCCCTGGAGGATTTCCAACCAGCCAAAACAATGCAAACAACTTCTCCAACATGATAAAACTGTTGGACGACTATTGCGCTGAAACAATCCCAGAAATGTTAAGCATCAAGAACAGGCTAAATTTATCAGATTGGCATTACTATCAACTGATCAGAAAGGTATCTCAACAGATTGTCCCCAAAGAGAAAGACTATTGGGGATATACCTATTGCAAATGGTTTTTCCTGGCCAGAAGTGGATTCAATCCTGTGTTGTGCACCATCGATGACAAATTATTGCTCTATATCAAAAGCAATTCAACCATTTATAATATTCCCATCAAAATGATTGATGAAAAACAATATGTATGCATGAATTATCATGACTACAACTATGATATACCCATTGAAAAAACAACACCTCAACCCATTCAACCATCCCTCGTTGACAATGGAGAAGATTTTAACTACATGATTTCCACCATGCCTGATTTTCCTGAAGAAAAATATGTGAACAAAACCATTGAATTCACATACAAAGGGGCAACAGCAAAACATGAAGTAAAGGTATTCCCCGAAATCAAGGATTATTTCATCAACTACCCAGTAACAGACTATAGATTTCAATTCAATATACCGCTAAGCAAAGTGACTTACTCATCGCTCATCCCATCACTTAAATCAAAACTTAAAGGGAAATCAAAGGAGGAAGGAGTAGAATACATCATGTTCTTGGTAAGAAATGCATTTGCTTATGAAGCAGATTCATCCATTTATGGGAGAGAGAAAAGATTTTCTCCAGAGGAAACATTGGCGTCCGATTGGAGCGATTGTGAAGACCATGCGGGCTTATTTTTTTCACTGGTTCGTGAGGTATATGATCTTCCCATGATCGCACTCAGCTATCCAGGACATATCAATATTGCAGTAAGACTTGAAAACCCTAAAGGCAAGACCATCCTGCACAACGGCAGCATCTATACCATTTGTGAGCCTACACCCCAAAAAAAAGTACTTCACCTTGGGGAGATGGAAAAAAAATTAAGCAAAAAGCAGTTCGAGGTTGTATATGAATACATACCCACAAGATCCTGATTCAGGGCAATTGATGGTTTCTATTTGGCATATACGTTTAAAGAATCAATCAATTGTTGAGACTTTTTTCCCATACGAGTAGTATACTTTTCGCCATTTTTGATGAATGAAAAAGATTTGCAAGAATCTGCATTTGAAAAGTACACGACATCAACAATATCACCTTTCCCGTAGAAATACAGTTTACCCAAGGATGGAAAATTGTTATTAGAGACAATGTTTGCACTGTTAACATCTGCGATCATCGGCTGCAAAACATCAAGATCCAGCAGTTTTACAACCCTGTAAAACCGAGGATTAGCAGGTGTTTTATAATAGATAATCACCGCACTATCCGCAGCATTGATTTGATCCATCATGCCTTTTGGTACAATTGGCGTATAGTTCCCAGCTTCAATAGTATCTTTTTTGTTTTCGTCCCTGTTCCTACAAGCAAATAAAAAAGATATCAGCAATAGAGTATAGAGAAAATGTTTCATGATGGGTCAATAAAAAAAGCCACCCCATAAAGAAGTGGCTTTAAAATTAATGCTTTTTGATTAATATGCTTTGTTCTGAGGATCCCAGTTGGCCCAACCACCTGTGGTCCAATCAGATGTACCCATCGCTCCAATAAAGGTTGTAGCAACAAAATATGCATTCATTCCTGTAAAACTCACACCAGCAAGCGCAGGTGATCCTGTTTTCGGAAGGAAGTTTGGAGCAGTAGAATAAAATGGAGCATTCAACATGGCTGCGTCAGCATTTGCCAAGGTAACACAACCCTCAGATTCAGCTCTTGTCTTCATCTGAGCAGGCGTAACAATGGTTAAGGCAGTAGCATCATTCCTGTAAATATTTGCAGCATCATTTGAATGCAGGAGATTGTTTCTGAATTCAGAAAATTTATCCACATAATATGCCTTTGCAGTAGCAGCAGACTCGAAAGAAAGTCCTCCTTTAGGCCATCCGATGATGATGGAATTTCTCAAAACAAACTGAGTTGCCCTTCTCCACCTGTTTCCAAAATTATGGTTGGCTGCAGTTCCAGTTGCGTTGTTGGCACCAACAAAGGTAAAGTTGCTCAATTGAGGCCTTGTAAAAGGAGCAGCTGTTGTTCCTGTTCCATCATTATCACACTCAATACCATTTCCAGCATCCCCACCATCTACAAAATCAGGCTTGCGGCAGGCAATACCATACTGGATTTTGCCGGTGTAACCGAAGTCAAAATCGAAATCATCATCTGCAGTTGCGAAAGCAATCAAGTTCTTGCAGTTTACGGTTCCACCAAAAAACTCATAGGCATCATCATTACCAAAAGAAACCTGAACGTTTTCAATGATGGTACCTGAACCAACACCACCCAAGGTGAGGCCGTTGATTTCAGAACCAGGTTCAGCTGCTATTCCAGCAAACTCAATGCGTACAAAACGCAGGATACCACTTTCATCATTGGGGTCAGTACCACCATATTTACGGCCAACACCACCTTCGATAGTTGGAGCAGGATCCTGAGGACGGTTTGTTGGTGCTTTACCGCAGAGGATGATTCCACCCCAGTCGCCGGGAGTTCTTTGTCCGATTGCCTTGCCACTGGTGAATACAATAGGATCTGTAGCCCTGCCGTCAGCAATCAACTTGGCTCCGCGCTCAAAAATCAATGCTCCTTTTTCTGTGATATCACTTACAACAACACTTCCAGGAGCAATGGTAAGCGTATTGCCATCAGTAATGTAAACATAGCCTTTGAGGGTATATTTACCCTTTGGAAGAAAATAACTCTTGTTTAAAATACCCTGAATGATTCCACCATTGGTGACAGGATTTTGAGGATCTGAACCTACTGTTCCACCACCAGTTGTGTTGTTGATGGTTTCTTCAAAATTTACTTTAATGCAAGAACTGAAAGAGAGCATTGCGATGGAGAAAAGTCCAAAAAGGATTTTTTTCATAAACTGTGTTTTGACTTTTTGTTGCTAAAGATGTTTATTTGTTTTTTTTGCTGATGTTGAAGTCGTAAGTAAACCCTACTGTAATGGTAGATCCTGGCTTATAGGCATTGAAAAGCCTGTCCACACCTTCCTTGTATGCAGATGCTTCATCAACGTTTTCATAGAAATAAAACGCATTGTTGAGGATATCGGCGAAGTTGATTTTCAATTCTCCCTGACCGGCCAATACTTTTTTGGACAATTGCAAATCCAACTGGTTTCTTGGACGTTCATACACATTGGGAAATTCTTCATTGCCCACAAGGGTCAATCTTTCACCTACTTTGTTGTAGAGCAAAGAAGCGTTGAATGAAGACCCATTGTATTGTAGACCAGCGTTGATCAAGTACGGCGACTGGCCTTGCAATGGCCTGTTGGCTTTCACTTCCTTGTTGCCAGCACTCAGGTCTTTAAAAACAACCTCTGATCGGATATAGGTATAATTACCAAAGAAGCTAAAGTTTTTCAAAGTTTGAGAAATGAAATCAAGACCCTTCCTGACTTCAAGTTCAAAGCCTAAAGTAGTTGCACTAACAGCGTTTTGATAAAAATAACGGCGGGAGTCTCCATTGCTGGACGGATCAAGCCTGAATTCAATGGGGTCGGTAAAATCTTTGTAGAAGGCACCCAATGTTATTGCCTCACCAGCCTTGGGATATAATTCATACCTAATGTCATAATTGAGGATTGAACTCCTCAAAAGGCCAGTATCACCTTTCACACCATAGTTCATCTCATAATCATAAAACGCGAATTCTGCAATCTCCCTGAACTCAGGACGGGCCACTGTTCTGCTGGCAGAAAGCCTGACATTCTGTTTATCGCCAGCGTTGATGATCATGTTGATAGAAGGAAGATAATCCCACTTCTCAGTAAGCTTTGTATTTCTCAGACCAGTCTGGTCTTTTGATGTCAGCAATTGCTGGAAGTTTTCAGCACGCAATCCCCAAATAAAACGAAAAGGTCCAACCTTGTTATCCAACATTCCATAGGCGGCATTCAAAATGGATACACCAAAATACCTGTCTTGGTTGTTGGTGAACTCATCCAGGACATAGCCATTTTGACCCATGTTGTCATAAAAGAAAGCAGATTCAACAGGTTTGTAGGCACTGGCAGCTACAAAAGAGTTGAGGTTGGTGGTATTGTACCTGAAAATACGGCTTTTGAAATCACGTACCCTGCCGAGGCTGGATCCACCAAACTTCAGTGTTTGTTTATCCTTGCCACCCCAGTTCATGGGTACAATAAACTGCCCTCCGCCACCAAAGCTATAATCACTCAACTCACTGTAAAATCTTCTGGTATCATCCGGATCTATTTCAAATTTATCGTTGGTATTGATAGACCTGGCGTACAAGGCACTCCGGAGATCTGGCTGCTTCTTTAAATTATACCCAGCGTTTCCATTCCATTTGAACTTGATTCCCTTGGCACTGAGCTGGTGTTCGCCTTCCAGCTGAGCACTGTAGAGTGAACGCTGGTTGAGATTGGATGAGTAAAATTGAATATCATTCAACCTGCTGGTATTGTAACCAATCCTTGAGTAATAATTGTCCTCAAACAGCTGATTGAATAGATTTTTCAAAGAAATTTTGTTCTTGCCTTTAACCCAGGTAATATTGGCTACAGCACCAAGATTGGTCTGGTAGCGGTTTTGATTGTCATTGTAGTTAAAAATTGTTGTTCCGTTGGTCTCGTAAAAAGAACGCTCCACATTGTACACCAACATCGAATTCCTGTAGTTTGCGGCAACCAAAACACCAAGGCTTGCACCATTTTTCAATTGATGGTTTTGTGCGTAAGTGATGTTGAACGTTTTGATGGGAGCAGCATTGGTGGAATGTTGCTGATATACATCGCCCCTGAAAAGTTTGGTCAATTCAATCTGCTTGTTAAGTCCTGCAGCATCCTTTCCCAAGACCCTGTACAATTGAGCAGTAGCAGGAAAACTATCTGGCAGGCTTCTGGTGCCATCATCAAAACCCAGCCAATCATATTGGTTGCGCTGGTTGCTGATAAAGGGCTTGAAAGTTGATTGGGTATTGTATCCAAGGCCAAATCCCACTGTGAGTACATCTTTTGTAGGAATATCTTTTGTATTCACCTGTACAAGTCCACCTGAAAACTCACCGGTAAATTCAGGTGTAGCTGTTTTGTTGATGATGATGTTGTCTATCAACGCGGCAGGGAACATATCAAATGAGAAGGCTTTTTTATCTGGTTCGCTGCTGGGCAAGAGGGCTGAATTCAGCATGGCAGAATTGTAGCGATCGGACAATCCGCGAACAATAACAAACTTGTTGTCTTGCACTGAAGCACCACTCACACGCTTCAAAACCTCTCCAGTATTCTTATCCGGTGTTCTCCTGATGAAATCAGCGGCCAATCCACTGGACATCGCGGTATTGCTTCTTTGAAATGTCAACAGGGCAATGCTGCTCTCCTGGCGACGTGTAGACTTGATGACAATAGCATCACTGTTTTTGGTTTGTGGATCCAGAACAACTACAATAGCGTTGTCTCCATTGATGCTAACTTCGATTTCAGCGATTGATTTGGTATTAAAGCCAACGCTTGAAACGGTGAAACTGTATTTCTTCCCAGTCTCCAATGTGATGCTGAAATTACCCTCTACGTCGGCAACAACCACTTTTTTAGTCTCTTCAACCAAAACGGAGGCCCCAGCAATCGGTTCATTTTTTGTATTGATGACCTTCCCCGTTATTCTTTGTACCTGTGCAAAAACAGATCCAGACAACAAAATGGTTATCACCAGTAGAACAGATATCCTTGTTTGTAAAAGCTTCAACATACTAGTATTTGATGAGCAAAGAAACATTTATAGCATTAAGCATGGGTTAGCGTTATATTAACCAATTGTAACGGCTGTGTTACGGCAATGTTAAGATGGGAAAATCTTGTTAAAATTTCTCATCTTTGCAGTTCAACCCATTGTATGAAAGGAATCATTTTGGCAGGCGGTTCAGGCACAAGGCTCTACCCAATTACATATGCCATCAGCAAGCAGATCATGCCAGTATATGACAAGCCCATGATCTATTATCCCTTGTCCACCCTGATGCTATCGGGAATAAAGGATATCCTGATTATATCCACTCCCCAGGATCTCCCCCAGTTCAGAAAATTGTTTGGTGATGGAAGCCATATTGGATTGAACATGAGCTATGCAGAACAACCCCTTCCGAATGGATTGGCGCAGGCTTTTGTGATTGGAGAGGAATTTATCGGCAACGACCCCTGTGCCCTGGTCTTGGGAGACAATATTTTCTACGGTACCGGGTTGGGAAAAACCCTTGAAAAAAATGCCAAACCCGATGGGGGAATTGTATATGCCTACCAGGTCAGCGACCCTGAACGCTATGGTGTGGTTGAATTTGACCAAAACATGAAGGCCATTTCCATAGAGGAAAAGCCAGAAAAGCCCAGGAGCAAATTTGCCGTACCCGGACTTTATTTTTATGATAATGAAGTGGTAGAGATTGCAAAAAATATCAAGCCATCACCAAGGGGAGAATACGAAATCACGGACATCAACCTTGAGTACCTCAACAGAGGGAAACTCAGTGTTTCCGTATTAGACAGGGGAACAGCCTGGCTGGATACCGGAACCTTTGATTCACTGATGCAGGCCTCCCAATTCATCCAGGTAATCGAACAGAGACAGGGAATCAAGGTGGCCTGTATTGAAGAAATAGCCTGGAGAAAAGGATTTATCGATACAGATCAGCTGGTCAAACTTGCCCACCCACTGCTCAAAAGTGGATATGGAAAATACATGATGGACCTGCTCAATTAACCCTAAATGAAAAAAATACTTGTTACCGGTGGATCAGGATACATAGGCTCGCATACTTTGGTTGACCTCATAGAAAATGGATTTGAAGTCATCTCTGCAGACAATAACTCCAGGTCTACGATTGGAATGCTGGAGGGTGTTGAAAAAATTACGGGGACCAAGGTAAAAAACTACAAGGTTGACCTCTGTAATTTTGATGAAACCCGCGCCATATTTGAAGAGAATGATACCATTGCAGGGGTAATTCATTTTGCTGCCTTCAAGGCCGTTGGAGAATCTGTCGAAAGACCGCTCCTGTATTTTCACAACAACATGGGATCCCTGATCAATATCCTGCGTTGCATTGAGGAATTCAAGATTCCCAATTTTGTCTTCTCCTCTTCCTGTACGGTATATGGAAATCCTGATGAGACTCCAGTCACTGAAATGACTCCCAGAAAGAATGCAGAGTCCCCCTATGGGCTGACCAAACAAATGGGCGAACAAATGATTGAAGCATTTGCAGCCTCCAATAAAATAACCAATTCAGTTTTGCTGCGGTATTTTAATCCGGCAGGGGCCCATCCTTCCACATTGATTGGTGAACTCCCTATCGACAGGCCGCAAAACCTCACCCCCGTCATCACACAAACTGCGATTGGAAAAATACCCGCATTGACGGTATTCGGCAATGATTATCCCACCAGAGACGGATCCTGCGTTCGCGACTTTATCCATGTGTGTGACCTGGCCCATGCCCATACGTTGGCGGTTGACTTTCTACTGAAAAACAAAAACGCAAAAAACTGCGAGGTGTTTAACCTCGGCTCAGGAGATGGGATTACCGTACTTGAATCCATCAAGGCGTTCGAAGATAGTACTGGCGTAAAGTTGAATTATACCATTGGTAACAGAAGACCAGGCGATGTCATCGCCATCTATGCCAACAATGACAAGGCTAAAAATGAACTTGGATGGGCTCCAAAGTATACCGTAAATGATATCATGACAAGCGCATGGAAATGGGAGCAATACATCCAGCATCAACCCTCCCACCTGGACCTTAGGACACACCGCCTGAACTAGGCCCAAAAAATTAACCTTTTGCATCCTGAATAACGCCCGATTTAATGTTATTTTGCAGCAAAGTTTGATGATTATGTTGGATGCCATTCAAGTTACAGGTCAGAAGGACACAAGAAGCGGTTTTGGAGATGGAATATTCGAATTGGGGAAATCCAATCCCAATGTTGTTGCCCTCACTGCAGATTTAGCAGGCTCCATGAAACTGAATGCTTTCATCAAAGCTTTCCCCGAACGTTTTATACAGTGCGGTATTGCAGAAGCCAACATGATCGGCATTGCTGCGGGATTAACGATTGGAGGAAAAATTCCTTTTACAACAACTTTTGCGAATTTTTCTACCGGCAGGGTCTATGACCAGATCAGGCAATCTGTTGCCTACTCTGGCAAGAACGTTAAAATTTGTGCATCACACGCAGGTTTGACCCTGGGAGAAGATGGTGCAACCCACCAAATTCTTGAAGACATCGGACTGATGAAAATGTTGCCAGGGATGACCGTGATTGTACCCTGCGATTACAACCAAACAAAGGCGGCCACGATCGCTATTGCCGATTACCAGGGGCCCGTTTATCTCCGGTTTGGAAGGCCAGTTTGGCCTATCTTTACCCATGCTGATGAACCTTTTGTTATAGGAAAGGCCCAACAATTTTCAGAAGGAAGTGACGTAAGCATTTTTGCCTGCGGACACATGGTCTGGAAAGCCATTGAAGCGGGAAGAATCCTTAAAGAAAAAGGAATAAATGCTGAAATCATCAATATCCATACCATCAAGCCACTGGATACCCATGCTGTAATCGCTTCCATCAAAAAAACCGGATGTGCTGTAACCGCAGAGGAACACAATGTATTGGGCGGATTGGGTGACAGCATTGCCCAGACAGCGGCAAAATCATTCCCGATTCCCATTGAAATGATTGGCACCCAGGATACTTTCGGAGAAAGTGGAAAGCCCACTGAGTTGCTCAAAAAATATGGGCTTGACACTGAATTCATTGTTGCCGCAGCTGAAAAAGCGATGGCCAGAAAGAAAGCATAAATGGCAATGCTACCCGAGTTGGACGATAATGAATTGGTCAGGTTGTTCAAGGATACCCAGCAGAGGGAAAAGGCATTTACGTCGATCGTAAAAAAATACCAGGAAAAGATTTACTGGCAAATAAGAAGAATTGTCATTACACACCAGGATGCTGATGATGTGATGCAAAATGTTTTCATCAAGGCCTGGAATGGACTGAATAATTTCAGGGAGGATGCCAAACTGTATACCTGGATTTACCGTATTGCTGTCAATGAATCCCTGACCTATCTTGAACAACAAAAAAGAAGGAGTTCTATCACCTTTGACGATGTCAGCGAAAGCCTGGAGAACAAAATGCAGAGCGAAAAGGGCTTTGATGAGAACAAGGCCATTTGGAAATTACAGCTGGCCATTAAACAACTACCTGAAAAACAACGCATTGTATTCAATCTGCGTTATTTTGATGAGATGCCTTACGAGGAAATGGGAATTATCCTTGATACTTCTGTTGGAGCGCTCAAGGCCAGCTACCACCATGCTGTCAAAAAAATTGAAGAATATATCCTCAACCATTAAACCCTCAGGTTTCGCCACTGTCTAAACATTACATGCCTAGCATTAACCACATACAAGAAGAATTAACCTCCCTTAGCCAGCACGTTGCCCAACTGCCGAAAAGCACCACTTTCGCAGTACCCAAGGATTATTTTGAGACTTTCCCAGACCGCCTGATGGACGCCATCCAACATGAAGCATCTGGGCAAGAGTTGATTGAACTCTCCCCTTTGCTAAAGTCCCTTACACATGAAAATCCCTACACCATTCCTGAGGGCTATTTCAACAATTTGAAGATTGAAGTACCGGGGAATCAGGCTCCAGTCAGGGGGATGTACAGATTTGGAACATTGGTGAAATATGCTGCAGCTGCCTGCCTGGCGGGAATCATTGCCACTGTATTTTTTGTTTCCAAAAAAGAAAATGCGAACCAAAGGGCAACCCTATCCAAAGAATACGAAACTTTTCAACATACGGTTTCTCCCGATGCCATCGCCATGTACCTGGAGGAAATGGATAACCTATCCGTAGCAGAAACAAGTGAAAATGAACAAATCGATACAGGTTCCAACCTGTTGGTTGACCTGAACAGAGAGACAATTAAAGAAATATTGCAAGAAATTCCTGATAAAGACATATCATTATACATGGACCAAGATGATTTGGGAGATGTATATTCACTCAACTAAAAGAAAAGCCATTAAAAGTCATGAAAACATCATTTTTACTTATCGCCATGCTCATCCTTGGTTTTGTTTCACAGGCGCAATCCATGAAGCCTGATCGTGATGGAAGGGCTGCTGAGATCAAAAAAATCCAAGCCATGGAAATGGCCTTCATCACAAAGGAATTAAATCTTTCCCCTGACGAGGCCCAGAAATTCTGGCCTGTTTTCAACCAATACAGGAATGAACTAAAAGGCATGGCCGGAGAGCGAAAGGTTGGAGATCACCTGGAAAAACAGCAAAAAATGTTGGACATCAGAAAGAAGTACAGAGAAGATTTTACCAAAGTGATGAGCCATGAAAGGGCAAACAAGGTTTTTGGAGCAGAAGAAGAATTTAAATCATTGGTCAGGCGAGAATTTCAGAAGCGACAGGCAGAAAAAAATCAACTTGAACCACGCAAAAAAGGTTTTTAGTACTACTAGTTTTTGTTTTGGTGATTATACTTAATAATGTAATTTTAACTCGGTGTTTTTCATAGGTTAGCAACGGCTGGCTCTTTTTAGAGCCGGCCTCTTTTTTTTTATGCCATGACAAAAACTACCTATTGGCAAGCAATATATATAAGTATTATCACTGAATTTTTATTTGGTTTGGGAATAGACGGGGGTTTTTATATCGTGGTAAAAAAGAAATTTCCAATGTTCATCAGCTGCAATTTCCCACCATTTTTGCCTTAGTTCCATGGCTTTTTTGCCATCATGATCATACTTGGCGATAAACCTGGTTTTCATTTGTTGCAGTTGGGGCGCTTCATCTCCACCAAAAAAAACAACGTCATTGTCTTCCCGAATCCAAAAGACCTGGTGAAAAGGAGAATGGCCAGCAGACAGCTCATGTTGGATATAGCCATTTATGATTCCATGATCCCCAATCAGGTGAATATGTTCATTGCCCTCCAAAATGGATAGCCTGTCTGCATCGTAAGATGCATTGCCCGCATGCAATGCGAAATCAAGTTCTTTTTCATTGATAAAATAATCTGCATGGGGGAAACTCAAGTGAGAAAGACCGCTGTAAGGATCTGCAATGGTAAGGCCACCGCCATGATCCCTGTGCAAATGGCTCATCAGCACCATGGTAATGTCTCCGGGTGAATACCCATGGAGGGCGAGATTATTGTACAGTTGAAGTACACCATGCTCAGAAAATCCCAACCCTGTATCCAAAAGAATCAGGTCCTTCTTTGTTTCAACCAAAAATGGCTGTATTTCAACCAATAAACTTCCCCGGGACCGCTGTTGAAGATCGTCTTTGGCAGGTTCAAATGGCAGAAATATTTTGGTATGGTCTATCGTAAATGAGCCTTCAGAAAGGGGTATGATTTTCATATGGTTTGTTAACGGATAACCATTTGACGGTCAGCGTCAAGGCGTATCAAAATGAACAAGAGCACTGAAAAAGTAATCAGCGAAGTGCCGCCGTAACTCATGAAGGGAAGGGTTATGCCGATCACTGGGATAATCCCAATGGTCATCCCAATGTTGATAAACACATGAAAAAAGAACAATGAGGCAACACCATAGGCATACGTTCTGCTGAATGTACTTCTTTGGCGCTCTGCCATTTTAATGATCCTGAAAAGCATGAAAAGATACAATCCCAACAAAACGATACTACCTGCAAATCCGAATCCTTCACCAATGGTGCAGAAAATAAAATCAGTCCTTTGTTCAGGAACAAAGTCATACCGCGTTTGGGTACCCTTCATTAAACCTTTTCCCCAAAAACCACCTGATCCTATGGCAATCTTGCTCTGTTTTACATTATAATTTCCAGCCTTTTTCTTGTCTTCCATTTTTTTAATATCCTCTTCACTCATCGACTCTGTATCGACCTGAAAATCCTTTCCCACAGTAGCATATATGCGCTGAACCTGATAAGGCTTCAAGACACTATTGAAAAAATAGGGTACTGCAAAGCGTTGAATACCTACCGCAACAACCCAAATGGCAATGACCAAGACCAATACAGACCGATCCCTTTTGACCTTTCTTTTTGCAGCATAGATAACCACAATGGCAGCAAGCGTAAGGATGATGGCCAAAAGATTCTGGTCAATCAAAAGTGTCATGACTACAAGCACTGCCAAAGAAAAACCAATCACCAAAATGGCAGAAGGGAGCCCCTCGCGGTACATGACCAGGAAGAAAGAGAAATATACCAAAGCCAGGCCGGTCTCGTTTTGAAGAACAGTCAGTATAGCGGGGACCAATACCAGAGATGCGGCGATCAATTGAGAACGCAGTTTCTTAAAATTAAGGTCCAGGGATGACAGATATTTTGCCAAAGCAAGGTTCACAAAAACTTTGCAGAGTTCAGCAGGTTGTAACTGAAATCCAGAAAACCGGATGATTGATTCTGTTCCTTTTACGTCGGTATGAAAAGGAAAAACCAGGATCAGTAAGATCAAACCAACTGCATAAAAAAAATTGGATGTAGCAGTGAAAAATTTACTGTCTGTGAGTAAAATAAAAACAGCCAACACCGCAGAAATAAGAAAATAGAGCAATTGGCGGCTATAGTCTGTCTTGAAAGAAAGAAAACCACTGATGATATTCTCGTCCCTGTAAGTGGTGGCAAAAATACTGGCGATGCCAGTAACAATCA
>CAILKQ010000132.1 GCA_903834825.1 uncultured bacterium
CGTTTTGGCGGCATTCCTGATGCCATAGGTCTCATCCCCGTAATTCACCATGTTCAGGTATAGGGTGATGATTTCCTCTTTGGTAAGGTTGCTTTCAAGGCGAATGGCTACAATCCATTCTTTGAGTTTTTCAATGATCCTGGTAACACTTTTACTGCTCTGTTGACCCAACAAAGATTTGGCTGTTTGCTGGGTAATCGTGCTGGCCCCACCCTCACTGCCCAGAAAGACAATTGCGCGCAGCAGACTTTTGATATCAATTCCAGAATGCTCATAAAATCGCTCATCTTCAGTTGAAACCAGGGCCCTGATTACATTGGGTGAGATGTCTTGGTACTTTACATTGATCCTGTCTTTCAGGTAAAACTTGCCCATCATGGTTCCGTCATCCGCATAGATTTCAGAGGATGACATCATGGAAGGGTTTTCAAGTTCTTCTATAGACGGGAGCTTCCCAAAGAGCCCAACATAAATCAAAAGAATCAACAAGAACACCGCACTCCAGGCGTACAGGAAAAATTTCCAAAAAAGCCTGACTGGCTTAGATGTCTCACTGCTCTTTTTCAGATGATCCTTCATGGGGTAAAGCTAAATAAAAGCCCTGTCTTTAAGGAAAAGGAAACCTTAAAATTTTCCGGGAATCTGCGCCCTGATGAATTGAAGATATGGCCCGGTAACTTTTTCTTCCAGCACCTTTTTAAGGTTGTTGGGAGAGATGATGATAAAGTCATATTTTTCAGCAGGCAACCATGGAAAGATCTCTTTTGAAGCAACCGGGGCTGTTTTCTGAACATAGCCCAGTGCCTCTGCCGCATTGGCAAATACGCTGATAAGAATGTATGGCGATTCCCCGATTTTATCATTGCGCAGGGATAACTGACTTCCTGCATACCGTTCTGCATTGTACCTGGTCAACGCCCTTTTGGCCTCATTGATATACACCACATCAACATCCTTCAGCAAAAGCAAAACCCCATATTGCTCTGTTGGATTGTATACGTAACCATCAGCTTTTTTCTCTATGACAGGAGCCTTAAAGGCGGTGGTGTCTGTTTTTGTTTTGGCCACTACTGGTGCTTGTACAACCTGTCTTTGAGAAGGCTCCGTCTTTACCTTGGTTTCTTTTGTCTTTGGAAGAGGGCTATCATCGATCCATTTGACGCTGTCTTCCGTTTCCTTTGATACTGAAATGGAGCGGAGTTCATTTTCAATCATTTCCCTTCTGTTCAGTGCATCAGCCAGCAGCCCAGCTTTCATGGCAACAGGAGAGTTTGGATAAAGGGAAGGAATCTTGTTCAATGCATCGATGGCGATACTGTCTTGTTTGTTTTTGATGTAGTAAACTGCTTCGATGTAAAGCAATTGCGGTGACCAGTTGTTCTCCCCATGAAGAGAATCTGCTTTTCTTTTTTCTGCACGCGCCAAATCAAATTTTCCTGAAAGAAAAAGGTCGTAAACCTTATCATAATCTTGTGTAACTGCTTTGGACTTTTCATTTTTCACGTTGCTGATGCTCAATGGGTCACGCAACATTTTATTCATCTCACTGGCCGGAAAATTTTCTACCAATTGGGATTGATAAAACAAAGCTTTGGAGTTGTTTCCGGTTTGACGGTAACAATAGGCAAGATCAAACAACAGTTTTTCAAGTGCTGGTATGTTGGTTTTTTGATTGATTAGTTTTTCATTCCAGGTAATGGATTCTTTGCAGTCTTCCAGCTTATCCTTGTAAATACTGCCCAATTTTTGATAGGCTTCAAATTTCTTTTCGTTCGAGGCTGTCAGTTTCTCAGCTGTCAGTGGTAGCCTTTCCCGAAGCGTCTCAAGCGAAAGTTCAGCAGTGGCGATGGTATCGGTTGCTTTTGCTTCAGCTCTGGTTTGTTTTGATAGGTTTGACCGCATGGCAGCATCAAGCGCTGCAGCCCTTCTCCAATTGTCTCCATTGGCCCTGTCGCCCCATTTGTTTTTGAAGGAAATGCTGCCCTGCGCTTTGAGCGCGGGGTTGTTAAAATACCATTCCCCTTTTTTTTGTTCTGCGGGGAAAAGGCTTGCCGTATTATCATCCAATATGTTATTTTTAGGCGCTGTACCGCCTTTTTGTTTCTTATTCTCGTCAGACAACCCCTGTTCCTTTCTTAGTTTTTTCAAAACTGTTTTCAATTCGGCCTCTCTCTCTTTTTCTGGTAGGGAGGCAAGGGCTTGCAGGCTGTCTTCCGTATTCACGATTTTTAGCGCGTCGAACAGTGCATTGGCAATGGTTTTTTTCCTGGTTATTTCTTCAGGATCTTTTTGGTTGCCAATGTTGATGCTGTCATAATATTTTTTGGCCTGTTCATATTGCTTCGTACTGAATGCCAACGATGCAATATTCAAATTTGAAGTGTTTCTCAGTTCAGTGTCTGTTGTATTGAATTGATTGCTCCTGAGCAGGAATTCTATTGCGTTCGGAATATTTTTTCTTTTCACTTCTATCTCAGCAGCTGCTGCATAAATGATAGAACGATAGGCTGAGTATTTTTCCTTGTTGGCCATATTGATCAAGGCCTTTACATGCTGGTCAATTCTTTGTTCCTGGTTTTTTTCATCAGAAGTCAATCCTATCTGATAGATGCGTGCATAGGCTTCCATAACAGGATCTGTGGTGAGGGCTACAGCCTTCTCGAAAAAAGCGTCAGCTTTTTTGTTTTGGTTGGATTTCGCATACAACTGGGCAATCAAAAAAAGTCTTCTTGATTGTTCAGCATTGTCCTCGCAGGCACCCAATGATTTTTCGAGGTAAATCGCTGCAGAATCTGATTGTTGTTTCCTGTAAAACAGATAAGCTTTTAACTCTGCTAATTTGTCGGTTAATCTTTTGGGAAATAGGTTGTCGTCATAAAGTGTTTCAATCATGCCACTGGCATCATCTTCATTTCCCAATTCCAATTGTGTTCTGATGATCCAAAGCAGTGCATCATTCCTAACCAGCCTGTGTGGCGAAAATTTATTTTCCTTTGAGGCGATATTGAAAATATTCCCATTTGCATTGATATTGGAACCGATTGATTTTTCAAATCCAATCTCATCTTTGCTGCGGGGCTGGAAATTATAGTTGATGTATTGAAAAACTTCGTAAGCAGAATCAAACTTCTTTTGGTAGAAATAGGATTGGCCCATCAGCAAATAAAGGTCATCTACCCAATCATTTCTGAGGTCATGCAACAAGATGCCATTGTTGACCTTGATCACAACAGAGTCCAGTTCTTGTTGCTGTTGTGCCGTTTTATCAAGGCTGTAATTGAAAAATGGAATCAGTGTGGTGAAGGTGTCTTTGTTGGATTGTTTGGCAGATGCAAGGACCTTGGATAGTTTTAGGTTGGCATTGAATTGGAAATTGTAATGCGTGACAATATTTTCCTTTAATCTTTTAACGGGATTTATTTTTTTGCCTGGGGTCAGTTCCGATGCCAGCTTTCTGTTTTCGTAGGCCTTGGGTTTTATTAGGTCATAGGTAATATTTCCTTGTCCAAGAACACCCATTGCCATTAACATGCTCGTCAAAACCAGGAATGGCCTCGCCAACTGAAAAACCTTATAATATAAAGCATGTTTCAAGGAAAGTAAAATTACGTTTAATCCTGCTATTTTTAACGGCCCTGTTTTGCCAATTAACAGTAACTTTATATCCTGATTTTATCAATTTTCCCAATGGCAGAGCAGATCACAAACCAGAGCAGGTTCAAAAGGTTGACCAACAAGTATAGGCTTGTGGTCATGAATGACCATACCTATGAGGAGGTTGTTACTTTTAAGTTGACCCGGCTGAGTGTTTATATCGTCTCATGCTTTGTTTTTGTGATGTTGGTTGTGCTTACGACTGCATTGATCAGTTTTACTCCCTTGAAATATTATATTCCCGGTTATGGCAGCCAATCAGAAAGGAGAGCGTTAACAAAGCTCAAGTTGCGTGCTGATTCTTTGGAAAAGCAGATGCTTTATAGAGAAGCCTATTGGGAAAATGTGAGGAATGTCCTTTCAGGGAAAGCCGAGTTGATGTTGGACACTGCCGTCATCGCCATACCCGAATTGGAGGAGATAAAAGATTGATATGGTGTCTAATCCCCCCACAAAGAAACCAACTGACGAATACTGGATGAAGTATATGGGTCTTGGTGCCCAGTTTTTTGGTTCCATCATCATCGCTCTTGGAATAGGTTGGAAGTTAGACCCGCTCGCAGGATTTACCTCTCCTGTACTGATCTGGATTCTTCCCCTTTTGGCGGTGGTTTTCAATCTGGTGAAGATCATTGTCGAAACCAATAAAAAAAACAAATGAAATTAAGGAAAGCCCTCAGACCGATTATACTCTTTTTTGCAGCAGTGAACATTCTGGCTGCATCTCTCTATTCAACCCTGAAAAACATGGGCTTTGATACTGATGTTTTTTTGGTTGGTAATCTTTTCATCTGCATCCTAACGCTGGTGTCATTTTGGTTGATGAACAATGGATTACAATCAAAGTCTACTGCGGGCTTCATGTCATCAGTCTACGGTTCTTTCATCATCAAATTGGTGCTGGCCGCCCTGGTTGTAGTAGCTTACGCAAAATGGAAGGGCAATGCCATGAATACCCCAGCCCTGCTCTCCAGCATGTTCACCTATCTGGCATATACCTATTTCGAAGTGAAGGGACTTCTTGCCTTGGTCAAAAAAGATTGATCATGTCAAAAAATGAAGCACCATTAGGGTCTTTGGCTGATTTTCTTCCTCCCGGTTCATTTCCCCTGGTAGAACCCTTTTTGTTGCAATACAAGGTTCACCTGACCATTACACGATCCCGGCAATCCGTATTGGGTGATTATCGAAATGCACATGCAGATAAAGCACACAGGATTACTGTCAACGGGAACCTCAATCCATATGCGTTTTTGATAACCCTCTTGCATGAGTTGGCCCACCTCATTACATTCATGCGTTTTGGCCATAAAGTTGCATCGCATGGCCAAGAATGGAAGGGCCAGTTCTCTGATTTGTTGAAACAATTTTTACAGTCCAGGCTTTTCCCAGAAGATATTGCACATCAATTGTTCGTCTCACTAAAGAATCCTGCAGCAAGTTCCTGCGCTGATGATGCACTGATGCGGATTTTGAGAAAATATGATCCTGTGAAAGAAGGGCATTGTCTTGTTGAAGAGCTGCCTATCGGTTCACTCTTTGTGATCAAGAATAACAGGGTATTCAGGAGGGAAGAGAAGGTCAGAAAACGCATCAAGGCTGTCGAACTGACAACTGGGAAAGTCTATTTATTCAGTCCTGTGTACGAAGTCAAGTTGCACGCTTGATCAGAGTGATTTCAGCATCCATACAGAACACCCAAAATGGCCTGTGTTGCCCAAGGGCTTGTCAAGGTAGTTGAAACCGAATTTTTCATAAACCGATATCGCTTTTTTTAGCTCCGGAAGGGTTTCGATGTACATATTAACAAATCCCATTTCCTTTGCTTTGCTCAGGCATGTGTTCATCAAGGTTGCCCCTATGCCCGTTCCCCTGGCCAAAGGAAGGAGATACATTTTTACCAGTTCACAGGTGCCTACAGGCAAACCCGGGCTGGGGAAAATCCCGCCGCCGCCCACTACTTGGTCATCTTGCTCTGCAATAAAATAGGCAGCCCCATTTTCCTGAAAAAGTTCAAAGAGTTGGTCTGTTGTTTTATCATAGTAAACGGTTCCCGGCTTATTGGCCCCAAATTCTGTAAGACAAGACCTGATGATGGTGGCAATTAGTGGATTGTCTGCTATGTTGATCGGCCGAATGTTGATTGTGGACATGCTGCAAAGATAGCTGTATTCAGATTTTAAGATAAGATCAATGCTTAGATTGGCGGTTGATCAACTTGTCCATTACATCAAGGTGCGGCAATGTGATGATGGATAGAAAAATGAAGATGGCAGGGAGTGGATCCATTTTCAATCCGGTGCCCTTCCAGATAAAGGCCATGAAAATAAAACCAACTGCAGCGAGAAATGTCATGGGGAGTGCATTCTTCCACAAGGTCAAGGGCTTGGCTGCCATCTCTTCTTTTGCCTCATGTAAAAATTTGAAAATGATTTCAAAGGATTTGATGGCATGCCATCCCCCAAAATACAAGGCAAAAGCGGGGAGCAGTGGGAGCTGAGAGCAGAGCAAAAGAATGACAAGAAGGTTGATGGTATATTGGATCGAAATCTTGATTTTGTTTTTCCGGTTGGCAATGGCTGCAATGGCGAAAAAAAGGCTTGCCGCCACACCAAAATAATAGATGCCATTAACCCTTATATGTTCCATGGTTGTTTGTGCAAACATTGAACCTTTCGTGATACGCAAAACAACCGAAGTTGTTTCATCCAAATGGGACAAAAGGATGATCATGAGCACAAGGCTTCCCCATAACAGACGGCTAAGGTTCCAGGACCATGTATCATCTGCATTCGAGAGATCGGTCTCTCCGAAATGCCAGGCTGAAATAAGCAGAAAAATGACCAAGCTCATGCCAGGAAAAAACATCCATGCAGCTGAGTAGACCAGAATGGCGAGGACATATCTACCAAGAAATTGTTGAATGCTGAAATTTTTACCAGTGCTGATGGCACTTGTTTTTGCAATGATATGGTCCAACGCACCATGGGGTATTCCAGTAGCTCCAATCATGATGGCAAAATACATCAGTTGAACTTTCAATGGGATTTCTCCATCATATTGCTGCCATGCAAAAAGAATCAATCCAATCAACGCATTGATCCAGGTGATTCGACTAAAGTTGCTTTTGGCTACTGTTTTTTTCATGAACCGTTCTTTAAATAGAGAAAGGCCTATGATCAACATAGGCCTTCCTCTTAAATCATGTAGATTCTTTTATTTTGACTCAGAACGGCTGAGTGCATAGATGACAAGACCGAAACCAATTTTGTTTACAGCGTCACCGATGTTGTATATGATGTCCATGTTCAGGCCACCGATACCGAGAGCATCAGCAGTTACACCGAACAAACCACCTGGTGTACCAACAATGTAACCCAAAGGATAAATTGCCCATCCTACAAGAACGAACCATCCAAGGGTCTTGTTTGCTTTGGCAACAGCTGGTGATGAGGCAGTAGCCAGTTTGGCAACTTCTCCGAACCATACCAAGTAAACGATGTAGAAATAAGCTGCACCGCTGATTACACCCCAAAGAACAGATTGGTCTCTGTAGATGGTTTCGCCGAAATAGCCAGTTACAAGCATTACTACTGAAGCAAAGATCAATTTCCAAAGAAGTCCAGTTGTGCCACCAGATTTTTTAGTAATCAGGTAGAACTCAACGCACATCAAAGGAACAGTCAACAACCAGTCTACATAACGGAAGAAGGTTGGTGATGCACCATCATTCTCGAGGTTGTAACCCCTCATGTAATAATAGTGTACTGCAGCAATGAAAGTGATCAATCCTGAAACAAGAACTGAAGTGCGCCATGCCTTGTCAGTGTTGTTCAGCTCAAGAAAAAAGAAAACCGATGCCGCCATCATGGCCATGGTGCCAACGAAAAATGTAAAGGCAACGTAATTGTCGGCCGCAACGGCCTCGAGGAAAAATGGACTCATTGTGTATTGTTTTGGTTAAGAAATGACGTTCGTTATTAATTTTTATAAAGTTCGGTATTCAATTTTATCAAACCCAATTTTTTAAAAAAGGTTCAATATATTTTTATACTTTTTCTTTGGTATTGTGAATATAATAGTAATTTTTAATTAATTCAACAAAGTTTACAATTTTTTAAAAATCTCTAATGCGGTTGACTTAAACCTGGCATATTCAGGCGGAATCAATAGGGCGGTTTTGTGTTTTTTCATAAGGGCACCCAGGCTTTCGGGTATTGTTGGCGTTTGGCCAATGGCCTCCTGCACTACCATCGGGAATTTTACGGGATGCGCTGATCCAAGAATGAACCCTTTTTGTTCAGGGTGATCGAACAAATGGTCTTTGAGTGCGCTGTAGGCTACCGCAGCATGGGGGTCCAAGATGTACTGGGATGCTTCAAAAACAGCTTTTATTGTGCTCAATGTTTCAACATCGCTTACTGATATGCTGCTGATGGCCTCACAAAGCTTTTCGTGATCGTGTTGAAAAATGGTCAGAATTCTGTCAAAATTGCTGGGATTCCCTACGTCCATGGCATTGGAAAGGGTGGGAACCGCTGTGCTGGGATGGTATACCCCGGATTTAACATAGGAGGTGAACACATCGTTTGCGTTACAGGCGGCTATGAAATGGCCAATCGTTAATCCTGATTGCTTTGCAACAAGCCCGGCACAAAGGTTCCCGAAGTTGCCACTGGGTACTGCAACGACCGGTTCATGTTCTTCCTCCCACTGTGTCATTGCGAGAGCATAATATATTTGCTGGGGCAACCACCTGGCAACATTGATGGAATTGGAGGAGGTGAGCAATATATTTTCCTTGAGCTCTTCGTCCAGAAAGGCCATTTTTACTAGTTTTTGGCAGTCATCGAAATCTCCCTCAATTTCAAGGGCATGGATGTTCCCTCCAAGGGCAGTCAGTTGCTTCTCCTGAACTGGACTTACTTTGCCCGAAGGATAAAGGATGATCACTTCAGTGCCAGGGATATTATGGAAGGCATCTGCCACTGCACCGCCTGTATCACCGCTTGTTGCGACCAATACAACAATTTTTTGGGCCAGTTTTCTTGCAAAAAAACCCATGCAGCGGCTGAGAAATCTTGCTCCTACATCTTTGAATGCAAGGGTAGGTCCATGAAAAAGCTCCAGGCTATATATGTTTTCGCTTATCGGTTGCAATGGAATGTCAAAGTCGAGCGTTTCTTCAATGATGCTGTACAATTCTTTTTCGGGAATGGTATTCCCAACATAAGGAGCCATGATTTCAAAGCCTATTTCCAGCTTTGATTTTCTTTTAAGGTTCCTGATAAAATGATTGTTCCATACCGGAATCGATTCTGGGTAGTAAAGGCCTCCGTCGGGCGCCTGTCCCAACAAGGTTGCCTCCTTGAAGTCAACATAGTTGTTTCTATCCTTTAGGCTAAAATATCTCATGAAATTATTTTAAAGCGTAGTAATGCCTTTTCCATTCAGTTTCGTAAGGTAGGTTTTGTAGTCAATGCCAATTGTTGTGTAAACCTTTTTCATCTCTTGCTCAACAGCTGCAGCTGTTTTCTCATCTTTGCTCAGCATGAAAATAGAAGGGCCGCTGCCGGAAATACCTCCTCCAAGTGCGCCTGCCTCGAGGCTTCTGCGTTTGGTTTCTTCAAATCCTGGGATCAGGATACTTCTTACTGGCTCAATGATGACATCCTCGAGAGACCTTCCAATCAATGCATGATCTCCTTGCATGAGGCCCGCAACCAGTCCTGCGATATTTCCCCATTGCTTGATGGCCTGCTTCAGGGGTACTTCTTTTTTGAGTATTTGTCTGGCATCAGCAGTGCGCACTTCGATTTGTGGATGAACCACTGTGATGAAAAGCTCAGGTGCTGAAAGACTGATAATGTCCAAAGGGTGGATGGATCGTATCAATGTCACGCCACCCAACAGACAGGGTGTAATGTTGTCGGCATGTTTCACGCCACTGGCCACTTTCTCGCCGAACATGGCAAAACGAATGAGGTCTTCATTGTTGAAAGGATTGCCCAACAATTTATTGGCAGCGTATACCGCACCGGCAGCACTTGCAGCGCTGGATCCCAAACCGCTGCCTGGTTTGATGCGCTTGTCGATGGTCAGTTTCCATTGTGGAACTTCATTCAATTCTTCCATCATGGCCAATAGGGCCGCTCCAGCAACATTTTGCCCGGGTTCAGTAGGCAATCCATGGTCATCCACATGAACGATTTCCAAGCCCGGATGGTCTGTATTTTCCAGGGTCATGAGGTCGTAAGGTTCTTCCAATGCGAGGCCAAGGATGTCAAACCCGCAAACAAGGTTGGCAATGGTTGCCGGAGATTTGATGCTAATTGTATGGGTATTCATGGTTTAATTGTTGATGGTTCTGAGCGTGTCAGCAAATACTCCGCTGGCTGTCACTTCTGCCCCAGCGCCAGCGCCCTTGATGACCAGCGGCTGCTGATCATACCTTTCTGTAAAAAAAAGTACAATATTGTCTTTCCCATACAAGTGAAACATATCGCTTTCAGGGCTGATCTGTTGTAGCCCTACGCTGGCCTTCCCGTTTTCAAAATTGGCTACAAACTTGAGTTTGGTATTGTTGGCATTCGCCTGATCAAGCAATGATCTAAAATGGGCCTCGTGTTTGAGCATCTCTTCATAAAAATCATCTACAGATCCATGCAGGCAGGTTTCAGGAAGGAATCCGTTGCATTGAATATCATTCATTTCCATCGCCACTCCAGCCTCTCTGGACAAGATCATGATTTTGCGCATGACATCTTTTCCGCTGAGGTCAAGCCTGGGATCAGGTTCTGTAAATCCCTGATCCTGTGCATCTTTCACAACGGATGAAAAAGAATTGGTCCCGTTGTAATTGTTGAATACAAAATTGAGTGTTCCACTCAGTACTGCCCTCATCTTGTTTATTTTGTCTCCACTTTTGATGATGTCATTCAAGGTACTGATGATGGGTAGCGCTGCACCTACATTGGTTTCAAAAAGAAATTTGCAGTTGTAAGAAATGGCAAGTTCCTTAAGCTCCTTGTATCTGGAATAATTGTCTGAAGCTGCAATTTTGTTGCATGCCACCACAGACATGGATTTTTTCAAAAGGCTTGCATAAAGCCCTGGAATGATTTCATTGGCAGTGATGTCTACCAGCACACTGTTTCTAAGATTGAGCGCAGCCATTTGATTGGCAAATCCTGATGGATCTGAGGCGTCTCCGCTGTTAAGTGTGTGTTCCCATTGTTCTAGATCTATGCCCTGCTGTTGAACAATCATTTTTCTGCTGTTGCAGAGTCCCACTATATTCATCTTGATCTTGTGCAGTTCTCCGATTTTATCTGCTTGTTGTCTTATTTGGTCTATCAATTTTTTCCCAACATTTCCAGTGCCAACGATGAACAGGTTGAGTTCTTTTTTTGCATCTTCAAAAAATGATTCATGCAAAACATTGATTGCCTTTTTTCTGTCGATGGAATGGATGACAGCAGAAATATTTCGCTCGTTTGATCCCTGTGCAATGGCCAGTACATTGATACCGTTTCTGCCAAGGCTGCCAAACATCCTTCCGCTGATACCAGGATGATTTCTCATGTTCTCCCCAACCAGTGCTATGATACTTACATCTCCGGAACTGCTGATGGGCTGCATGATTCCATTGCTGATTTCTTTTTCAAATGTATTGTCAAGCACATGGATGGCTTGGTTTTTGGCCTCATTGCGCACTGCAACACATATCGAATGTTCAGAAGATCCTTGGGAGATGAGAATTACATTGATGGAGGCATCATTCAGCCCCGCGAAGACACGCTTTGCAAAACCAGGAACTCCAATCATTCCACTTCCTTCAATACTGATCAGTGCAATATTTTCCATCGAGGAAATGCCTGTAATCATTTCAGTTTTTGCAGCCACATCATGGTGAATAAGCGTCGCAACACCCGCCATGTTTTCAAACGCAAGGATTTTGATGGGAATTCTTTTTTTTATTGCATTGTTCAATGCTGCCGGAGCAACAAGGTTGTGCTCAAAATGGCTTAATTCTATGGCCTCTTCATAGCTGATTTCCGGAATGGTTTTTACATTTTTTACCAACAGGGGATCGGCTGTTGTGTAAGTATTGTGCGATGACCAGATTTCTATTTCATCTGCTTTTAGCAGTCCTGCAAAAAATGAAGCCGAAAGGTCTCCGCCACCTTTGCCAAACGTTAGGGTATTCCCTTTGGAATCTCTGGCAGCACTGCCTGCAATGATGTGTATACCAGGCGCTTGCGCTTTCCAATTTCTCAGGATATTGGCTTCGGAAATTTCTTCATTGCAGACAATCGCTCCATTAACCCTTTCTGCCACAAGGATTTCTTTTCCATCTGTCCAGCTGATGTTCTTGAAGACGGCATTGCATGCTGCGGAAAATAGATAGGAAGAGATAATGGATGCATGGTTGATGATCTCGTGAACTGTTTTTTCTGGTAGTTCTCCCAACAATTGCACTCCTTTGCAAAGTTCTTCCAGTGCGTTGAACCGTTGTTTTACAAAACTCAGGCTGGCACTCTGGTCAATTACGGGTATGATGGCCCTTGTCAATGAAAGGTAATAGATTTCGATTTCGGAAAGTTGATCAGCATAAACCAGGGATTGGTCACGCGCTGATTGCACTATTTCCAGCAATGCTTTTTCTGTTGTTGAAGATCCAGTGACCACAACAGTTGTGTCTGTATTTTTTAATCGCTCAAGATGGCCAATGGCCCTGAAAAACACTTCGGGATTTGAAAGCAAATTGCCTTCTATTTTGATCAATTTCATGTCAGTTGAATTGCAATGTAAATGTGGAAAGGATGTTATCCGAGAATCAGCAGGTGCCCAAAGGTGATATGAAATGATACAACCCTAGCGGGTTGTTGTTGTGTATGTTGTTGTGAAAGCAGCAGGCATGGCTGTGAAAGCCTTGTTGTATTCGGTAATATGTAAAGTGGTTGCTGTCATTTCACTATTGCAATAATATAAAATTAAGCATTTTCTGTTATTTGTTGAAATTTATTTATTTTTACAGCTCGATTGCCCCAATTTCCTCAATAAAATTATCAAATGAACAGCAATTCATCTACTGAACTGGTAAAGTTCAATAACGAGGTGGGCATAAGATACCAGCTCTATAACAGCCTTTTCACCTCACTTCCATTTCACAGGGTTGAGAAAACAGGCATCATGCTTTCTTTGCTTCAATCGAATTGTGAGGACGGGTTTAAGAAAAAGATGAGTCCAAACCAAATTTTGAAGGATTTTTTCGAGCGCCATACTACCTATGTTTCTGAGCAGCAACAGCTGGACCTGTTGTTTCGTTTTGTTCAATATGTAGAGCGTCAGGTTGTATTGTTCGATGCGCTGGAAGACGCTGCTTTTCCCCGCTTGAATGACATGAAAGGCCTAGGAACCTTAAAGCATTTGGAAACAGAAGTTGAACAACACGGTAAGCAATCCCAGCTACAGAAGAAGTTAAAGAATTTTAGTGTTCGCCTGGTACTGACTGCTCATCCAACACAATTTTATCCAGGATCTGTTTTGGGCATCATCAATGATCTGTCAAAGGCAATTGCTGACAACAACCTGAACCAAATCAATATTTATTTGCAGCAGCTCGGGAAAACGCCATTCTTCAAAAAGCAAAAGCCCACTCCTTATGATGAAGCAGTCAGTTTAATCTGGTATCTCGAGAATGTTTTTTATCCTGCAAGTGGAAGAATTGCATCAGCCATGCAGACCCAGTTTTCAGATGCCTACGACCAGGAAAATCCTGTCATGCGCATGGGTTTTTGGCCAGGGGGAGACCGTGATGGCAATCCATTTGTTACCAGTAATATTACGTTGAAAGTGGCAGATGCCCTGCGGGGTAGCATCATCAAATGTTATTACCTTGATGTAAGGAAACTCAGGAGGAGACTGACTTTTGAAGGGGTAGAAGGAAAGCTCCAGGAACTGGAAAAAAAGCTGTACAACAATATTTTCATTCCCGGTTATGCGGCGGATCTCAAAAAGGCTGAGGTGCTTGATACATTGTATGAAATCAGGGAATTGATTGTATTCAACCACAATGGCCTCTTCCTGAACTTGGTGGATGGCCTCATCAACAGGGTCCATCTTTTTGGCCTGCATTTTGCAACACTGGACATCCGTCAGGACAGTTCGGTGCACAGCCTTGTGATCACCGAAATTTGTGCACTTTCAGGCAAAGAAGATTACAGTGCGATGGATGATGCTCATAAAATAGAATGGCTTTCATCTATTTCTACTGCTGTTACACTTGATGAATCTGTAACTGCCATCACCAAAGATACCATTGACTCAGTGAAGGCTGTCAAGCATATCCAAGAGCAAAATGGCAAACCCGGCTCAGATCGTTATATCATCAGCCAGTGCAACAGTGCTGTTGATATGCTGGAGGTATTTGCACTGTTTGTTTTTGGTGGATGGAAGAGAGATGCCATATCTGTTGATATCATTCCCTTGTTCGAAACGATTGGAGATTTGAAAAATGCAGCAGATGTGATGCAGCTTCTGTATACATTCCCGCAATACCGAGATCACCTGAAACGCAGGGGGAACAAGCAAACGGTGATGCTTGGATTCAGTGACGGAACAAAAGACGGGGGATACTTGATGGCCAATTTTAGCATATTCAAGGCCAAGCAAGCGCTTTCTGCCATATCGGCCAAGTTTGGCATTGATGTTGTCTTTTTTGATGGAAGGGGCGGTCCTCCAGCAAGGGGTGGCGGCAAGACACACAAATTTTATGCGTCCATGGGCAGTGATATTTCCAACAAGGAAATCGAATTGACCGTACAGGGTCAAACAGTGAGTTCCAACTTTGGCACCATTGATGCTGCACAGTTCAATATTGAGCAATTGCTCCATGCAGGAATTGGAAATGCATTGTTTTCAAGTGGGGCCAGCACTTTCAGCCAAAATGAATTGCTCTTGATTGAACAATTGGCTGAAGAAAGTTTCCAGTCTTATACGGCTTTGAAGAATCATCCTTTTTTCCTTGATTACCTCTCACATGCCAGTCCACTGCGTTTTTATGCGGAAACGAATATTGGAAGCAGGCCTGCAAAAAGAGGGGCAAGCGGGCAGCTTTCCTTGCAAGACCTGCGCGCCATCCCTTTTG
This sequence comes from uncultured bacterium, assembly GCA_903834825.1. GTDB lineage: Bacteria > Bacteroidota > Bacteroidia > Chitinophagales > Chitinophagaceae > Pollutibacter. The sequence goes on from CAILKQ010000132.1 coordinate 14,807, forward strand.
TAGGTGCCTGGAGCCAATTGAAACAAAATGTCACCGGATATTATGGCGTAGGAACGGCCTTGAAACGCATGGAAGAAAAGGGAATGATGACTGACATCAAAGCCCTTTACCAGCGTTCAGCTTTTTTCAGGACCTTGATCGACAACTGTGAAATGGCGATGAAAAAATGTTTTTTCCCACTGACCGCTTTTTTGGCGAATCATCCCAAGTATGGAGAATTGTGGAGAAGCATTGAAGGTGAATTTGAGTTGACAAAAAAATACATCCTCATGCTCTCCGGTAATTCGGACCTCATGGCCAATTATCCGGTGGAACAGCTTTCGATTCAAACCCGCGAAAGGATTGTCTTGCCCATCACTACCATCCAGCAATTCGCCATTACCAAGGTGAGGGAAATGGAGGAGGGCAATCTGCATCCTGAATTGCAGATGAGTTATGAAAAGCTGGTCATGAGATGCTCATTTGGGATCATCAATGCCGGTAGGAATTCTGCTTAGGATTTTTCAAGTGCAGCCCTTTTCATCTCAGCTGCTTTTGATTTTCCAAGGTAACTTTCAATAAGATTGTGTGCGAGGTAAACCAGTGGGGTGCATATGATCGCTACAATGAATTTGTATGAGTATCCCGTGAGTCCTATGGCAGTTACCCTTGGAAATGAGAATCCAATAGAGAAATAAAGGTAGATATAGCCTACAACGAAGGTGTCAATCAGTTGTGATACCAGCGTTGAAAGAGTAGCCCTCATCCAAATGCCTTTTTCACCAGTGATGATTTTTATTTTTTTGAAAACTGTAGCATCCGCCATTTGACCAACGAGGAATGCAGTGAGGGAAGCAAAAATAATGCTCATCCCTTGTCCAAGTATCTGTGCGTATCCTGCCTGCATATCAGGAACCCCATTTTGTTTTTGTGATCCAATCCAATAATTGTCAGGTGCAAGATGGATGGCAGCATAGAAAACAATGAATGCGAAGCCTATGATGGCTGCAGTTAGGATGGACAGAAATCTTACACCACGAAAGCCATAGTATTCATTGATGATATCTGTCATGATGAATACAACGGGCCATGTCAGGGTACCTGCTGAAAGGGTGAATCCAAGTCCAGATTCTCCAAGCAAAGTTAGGTTCGCAGGTGCCATGCCCAAGGTCTGTTCCAGGGAAAACAGTTTGACGCCAACAACCTCAGCAATAATTACATTGGCAATGAAAAAGCCGCCGAGGATCAGAAAAAGCCTGGTTGGTTTGTCTTTGATGATCGAGTGAATCATGTTGTTTTGGTTTATTCTTGGTTATGTTCGCGGTGAACCCTTTTTTCAAGTTTTTCAAATAACCAGGTAATCAATACCAGGATGGACCAATATATCCATAAATGGTGCATCCAACACTGATCAGGATATTGGTTCTGATTCCAACAAAAATGCATGTTCGGATGAAAAAAAGTGCATAATTATTGATTTTGGAATAGAAACTATGGCAATATGAAGGTAATGAAATACTTGGTTCCGTCTGAATACCGATTTCTCTTTACCTTTGTGAAAATTCATTTATGAACATTTTTGTAGCCGGACTTCCTTATGATCTTGATGATGCCGAATTGATGGAGATCTTTGAAAAGTTTGGGGAGGTAAAATCAGCAAAGGTTGCCATGGACAGGGAAACTGGAAAAAGCCGTGGTTTTGCATTTGTTGACATGCCGGTAAAGGAAGAAGCCATGGATGCCATTGAAAACCTCAATGATATCTCCCTGGGTAAAAAACCCTTGGTAGTAAAAGCTGCTGAAGAAAGGCCTTCCGGTGGAGGAGGTGCCAATCGCAGACCAAGTGGCGGCGGTGGTTTTGATCGCGGTGGCGCTGGCGGCGGTGGATACGATCGTGGCCCTAAACGCTATTAGTTTTCTGTTTATCAATCTGCACTATTCTGTTATATTGCAGCATGAATACAATTCAAAAATCATTGGCAATGGCATTTCTGGCCGTTGCCTCTTTTTTTTATGCTGGTGCCCAAGATGTTCAGCTGATCCCATATCCTGAACAGGTATTGAAAGGCAAAGGTGATTTCCTCATCAAGCCCCAAACTGTTTTGGTGGTCGCTGAAACATCTGCTTCATTTCTTTCAGCCATCTCACCGCTGAATGAAAAATTGGCAAAAGCTGCCGGTTTTCAGTTGAAGGTTGCCAAG
>CAILKQ010000133.1 GCA_903834825.1 uncultured bacterium
CTTTTCCATGTTTTCATGGGCAGAGTTCCAAGTTCCAAGATCACTCCAACCGAAAGAAGAAGGGATGATATAGACATTGTCTGCTTTTTCCATTACCGCATAGTCGATGGACACATTCGTGCAAAGCGGATAGATTTTTTCAATGGCTGCTTTTTCTTTTTCGGTATTGAACAGGGATTTTTCAGCCTCAAAGATTTCTGCCAGTTCAGGAAGGTGCTTTTTAAATGCAGCAACGATATTGTTCACTTGCCATACAAAGATGCCCGCATTCCAAAGAAATTCCCCACTGGAAACAAAGGTCTTTGCAAGGTCTGCATTTGGTTTTTCGGTAAAGGTTTTTACCTTGTATACATTGTCGCTTGCAGGTTGTTGTTCAAACTGGATATAGCCATAACCCGTGTTGGGATGGCTGGGCTTGATGCCCAGGGTAATCAATGCTTTGTGGGCTTTGACAAAACCCGTGGCCTCCAGGCAAACCTTGGTGAATGCTGTATCATCGAGGATGATATGGTCTGCAGGTGCACAAATCAATATTCCTTTTTCATTCAATTGCTGCAACTTGTAGGAGATATAGGCAATGCAGGGCGCTGTGTTCTTTCTGGAAGGCTCCGCTACAATGTTTTTGACCGGAATTTCAGGAAGCTGGTCCCTTACAATTTCAACGTATTCCTCTGAGGTGACAATATAAATATTCTCTAAAGGAATGAATTTTTTGAAACGGTCATGGGTGGCTTGTATGAGCGTCCTGCCCGTGTTGAGGATATCAAGGAATTGTTTGGGATAAGAGGTGCGGCTTATGGGCCAAAACCTGCTTCCAATTCCACCAGCCATGATGGCGACATAATGGTTGTTGTTCATCATAATGTTGTTAAATTATTCCTTCTCTTATCAGGTCATGTAAATGTATGACACCTGCATAGTGTTTATCTTCTGTAACGATCAGTTGCGTGATATTGTTTTTTCTCATCCTGTCTAGCGCATCAACCGCAAGGGCATCTCCCTCAATTGTTTTTGGATGGATGCCCATGATGTCCTTTGCAGTTGTATTGATGATGTCGTTCCCTTTCTCAAGCATTCTCCTCAGGTCACCATCTGTGATGACACCCTTCAGGGTATCGTTTTCATCCAGCACGGCGGTAAGCCCCAGCCTTTTTCTGGTAATTTCAACAATTACATCCTTGATTGAACTGTTTTGGTTTACGGCAGGGCGCTCATTCAACTTGCTCAGGTCGCTTACCCTGAGGTATAATTTTTTGCCCAGGCTTCCGCCTGGATGAAATTTTGCGAAATCGGAAGAGGTAAAGCCTTTCACCTCCATCAAACAAACAGCGAGGGCATCGCCCATGGCCAGTTGGGCTGTTGTGCTGGAGGTTGGTGCCAGGTTGTTGGGGCAGGCCTCCTGGCTGACGGTGGTATTGAGCAGCAGGTCTGCACCCAAGGCCAGCGAAGCATTCAGGTTTCCTACCATGGCAATCAGCTTGTTACCGAGGTTCTTGATCAGGGTAACCAATACCTTGATCTCCGGGCTTTCTCCACTTTTGGAGATGATCATCACAACATCATCTTGCTGAACCATGCCCAGGTCTCCGTGGATGGCATCAGCAGCGTGCATGAAAATGGAGGGTGTTCCGGTACTGTTGAGGGTGGCAACGATTTTTTGGCCGATGATGGCACTTTTCCCAATTCCGCTGACCACAAGCCGGCCTTTCATGTTGTCGAGGAGGTGCACAACCTCAACAAATGATTCGTCAATGAATTCCCTCAATTCCATGATTGAGGCCGCCTCGATGGAAAGGGTTTGTTTGGCAATTTCCTTTATGGAGATATTCTGCATTTGCAATGGTTGCGAAGCCCTTGTGGACTGGTTGAAGTGTAAAAGTACCATAATTTAAAGATGTTTGAAAACCTGTTCTCTGAGGAATTCTGCCCTATTATCGGTAAATTTGTATGAAACTGGTATAATTAGAAAGCCTGAGTGGAACCAATTGCTTAAATTATGGTTCTCGAATCACACATTATATCAACCAATACCAGTATCAACCTCTAATGTCTTCATCCAAGAATAAAAAAACAGCAAAAAATCCAATAAACCATTCTGGAGTGGAGCATGATTTGCTTTCTCCACTAAGACAATACTTTGGTTTTGATGCCTTCAGGGGAAACCAGGAAGCCATTATCAACGATGTACTCAATGGCAATGACACCTTTGTCATCAAGCCCACCGGAGGGGGTAAAAGCCTCTGTTATCAACTCCCTGCCATGATCAGTGAGGGTTGCGCCATTGTGGTTTCCCCCCTTATCGCCCTCATGAAAAACCAGGTAGACCTTGTCAGGGGATATAGCAGCAATGACAATGTTGCCCATTTTCTAAACTCAACCCTTTCAAAAAAAGAGATCAAAGAGGTGCATGATGACTTGAATGCCGGCACCACAAAAATGCTTTACGTTGCTCCCGAGACACTTACCCGGCAGGAAAACCTCGATTTTTTCAGCGGTCTGAAAATTTCTTTTTTTGCTGTGGATGAAGCCCATTGCATTTCAGAATGGGGGCATGATTTCAGGCCTGAGTACCGCCGTTTGCGGGAAATGATGGACCAGATTGATGCAAAAGTGCCTGTCGTTGCTTTAACAGCCACCGCAACCCCCAAGGTCCAGGGAGATATCGTACACAACTTAGGGTTAAGGACCCCGCATATTTATCTTTCTTCCTTCAACAGGCCCAACCTGGAATATGAGGTCAGGCCCAAGGTGAGAAAAGACCAGACCATCAAGGGAATGGTCAAGTTCATTCATGAGAACAAGGGCAAGAGCGGCATCATTTATACCTTGAACAGGAAGACAACGGAAGAGCTGGCAGAACTTTTGAATGTCAACGGTATCAAAGCAGGCGCTTACCATGCTGGCCTCGACAGCAAGTTGCGTGCTGAGCGACAAGACAAGTTTTTGAATGAAGACATGCAGGTGATTGTTGCAACCATTGCATTTGGCATGGGCATCGATAAGCCTGACATTCGCTTTGTTATTCATTACAATATTCCGAAGAGCCTGGAGAACTATTACCAGGAAACCGGCAGGGCAGGCAGGGATGGCATGGAAGGCAAGTGCATCCTGTATTATTCGCACAAAGATGTTTCCAAGTTGGAACATTTTCTGCGCGACAAGCAATTGAGCGAAAGAGAGCTCGGTGGCCAGCTGATTGATGAGATGGTTGCCTTTGCCGAAACTGGGCAGTGCAGGAGAAAAGTGCTGATGAATTATTTTGGTGAAAAGTACATGGCCGATAACTGTGGTGCTTGTGACAATTGTCTCCACCCCAAAGAACAGATTGAGGCAAAAGCCAATGCAGTTAAACTGCTCAAAGTAATCAAGGCCCTGGACGAAAGATTCGCGGTTGATTATGTTGTCAACATTACCATTGGCAGGTTGATCCCGCAAATCAAAATGTACAGGCATGATGAGCTTGCCGTTTTTGCAACGGGTGATGATGAGCCAGAACTATACTGGACCTCATTGATCCGCCAGATGTTGCTGGAAGGACTTTTGCAGAAAGACATTACCGAACAAGGCATATTGAAGATCAGCAAAGAGGGTACGCAGTTCCTTAAAAAACCGGTATCTTTTTCAATGACCATGGGAAATTTCTATGAGGATGCCAATGAGGATGATGATGAAGCGGTGGCAGATGTGGGCGGAACCGCTACAACTGATCCACAGTTGGTTGAGATGCTCAAACAACTCAGAATGCAGTTTGCCAAAGAGAAAAAGCTTCCTCCTTTTGTGATCTTTCTTGAAACTTCACTGGAAGCCATGGCCACCCAATATCCAACAACGCTTGCTGAGCTTGAAAAAATCAGTGGTGTCAGCAAGGGCAAAGCCATCCGGTATGGGCAAACCTTTGTGGACCTGATTGCAAAATATGTGGTTGAAAATGACATCACCAAGCCAGATGATTTTGTGATGCGAAGTGTAGTCAATAAAAATGGAGACAAGGTTTTTATCATACAACAGGTAGATAAAAAAGTAGGGCTCGATACCATTGCGAAGAACCGCGACATGAAAATCGAGCAATTGCTTGAGGTGATGGAAACCATTGTTGCCGGTGGCACAAAGCTCAACCTGGATTATGCCATTGACCAGATGGTAGACCAAGACGATCAGGAAGATATCCTGGAATATTTCAAGAGCTGTGAAACCAGCAGCCTTGATGTAGCCAAAGAAGAACTTTCGGATCTTGATCTGGAGTGGGAGCAGTTGAAAATCATGCGGATCAAGTTCCTCAGTGTTTATGGAATGTAACTTTGCGCACAAAACTACTTAGTCTACCTAATTTGTGCACTAATTAATTAAGCCTATCTTCATACCATAATTTCGTTGATGTACAGGACAACAAAAACACTGGTCATGATTGCATTTTTGATGGGCATCATCGCTGATGCTGCGGCGCAGACCAATGGCAGTACCTATAAAAAGGAAATAGTGGAATGGCACAAGAAGCGGATGGAGTCTTTGAAGTCGGCAACAGGCTGGGTGAACCTTTCCGGATTGTTTTGGCTCAAGGAAGGTGAAAACAAGTTTGGCAGTGCTACTGGAAATGAACTGCTGTTCAAGGAAAAAGACTTTCCTGCATTGCTGGGCACCTTCCTCTTGAAGGGGAATGAGGTTGTCTGGACAACTGCGGGAGAAAATGCGGTATTTGTTGAGCATGAAAAAATCAAAACAGCCACCATTTTTAGTGGGGAAGAACAAGATGCAACACAATTGGCCTTTCAAACATTCAGGTGGAGTGTGATCAAGCGAGAAGACCTGGTTGGCATCCGGTTTCGGGATCTGGCCAGCCCCTTGCTTGAAAAACTGCAACACATACCACGCTATACCATCCGTCAGGATTGGAGTTTCAATGCCCGGATTGAACAATCTCTGCTTCCTTCTGTGTCAATTTTGAATGTACTCGGCCAGACCACCCAAGAAAAGGCTGCTGGAAAAGTTGTTTTTGAATACAAGGGGAAGTCTTATTCCCTTGATGTGGTTGATGAGGGCACCACCAACTTGTTTGTATTGTTTGGCGATGACACCAATGCCAAGGAAACCTATCCGACTGGCCGGTTCTTGTACATCCCCAGGCCCGATGCCGATGGCAATACGGTCATCGATTTCAACAAGGCCTTCAATCCTCCCTGTGCCTTCACTCCTTTTGCCACCTGCCCCATTCCACCCAAGCAGAATATCTTACCATTTGCCGTAAAAGCCGGGGAGCGAAAGATTCACCTTTAGGCATCTTGTGTTTTTTCTGTAACTTTTGCCATCAATTCGGATAAAATATGGCACAAGCACTCAGGAGCCGCGGCTGGTTTGGCAGGAAAGACAAAGATGGCATCATTTACAGGAGTTGGATGAAAAACCAGGGCATGCCCAACGATATGTTTGATGGCAGGCCGGTCATCGGCATTTGCAATACATTCAGTGAGCTCACTCCCTGCAACGCACATTTCCGCGATATTGCAGAAAGCATTAAAAAAGGGGTACTGGAAGCGGGCGGATTTCCTTTGGAGTTCCCGATCATGAGTTTGGGAGAAACGCTGCTCAAGCCCACCGCCATGCTGTTTCGCAACCTGGCCAGCATGGACGCCGAAGAGTCCATCCGCGGCAATCCGATGGATGGTGTGGTGTTGATGACAGGCTGCGACAAGACAACACCGTCTACTGTGATGGGTGCTGCCAGCGTTGGCCTGCCGACAATTGTTGTTCCTGGTGGTCCCATGTTGAATGGGCGCTACAAGGGCCAGACGATTGGCTCCGGAACACATGTCTGGAAGTTTGACGAAGACATGAAAACGGGCAAGATGACCCAGGAGGAATGTGAGTTTGCCGAAAGCTGCATGAGCAGAAGCATTGGGCATTGCATGACCATGGGAACTGCGTCCACAATGGCCACCATGGTGGAGGCGCTGGGCCTCACCCTGAGCGGGGCCTCTGCCATACCTGCTGCTGACTCCCGTAAAAAACAAATGGCCCAACTGAGTGGAAGAAGAATTGTGGAAATGGTGAAAGAGAACCTGACCATCGATAAAATACTCACCCGCGAAGCCTTTGAAAACGCCATAAAGGTGAATGCCGCTGTTGGCGGGTCTTCCAATTTTATCATCCACCTGACTGCCATTGCAGGAAGGATTGGGGTAGACCTAAAACTGGATGATTTTGATGACCTCGGCAGCAAGATCCCGCTCTTGCTGAACCTCATGCCATCGGGCAAATACCTGATGGAGGATTATTATTATGCAGGCGGTTTGCCGGTCATCCTGCATGAATTGCGAAAGGAGTTGCACGAAAACGTGATAACAGTTACAGGTAAAAACCACCATGAAAACATTGCTGGCCAAACAGCCTGCTACGACAGGGATGTTATTGCCACCTATGAAGAACCGTTGATTGCTGAAGCAGGTTGTGTGGTTGTCAAAGGTAATCTTGCCTTGAATGGTGCCGTCATCAAGCCCTCTGCTGCAAGCCCAGCATTGATGCAGCATACAGGCCGCGCCGTGGTTTTTGAAAGCATTGAAGATTACCATGCCCGCATCGATGATCCTGCACTGGACATTGACGAAACCTGTGTAATGGTGTTGAAATATGTTGGACCTGTTGGCTACCCCGGCATGCCGGAAGTGGGCAACATGGCCTTGCCGAAAAAAATATTGGCCAAGGGCATCAAAGACATGGTGCGCATCAGCGATGGCAGGATGAGCGGGACTGCATATGGCACCGCCGTATTGCATGTATCACCTGAAAGTGCCATTGGAGGAACATTGGCCCTGGTGGAAAATGGAGACATGATTGAACTGGATGTGCCCCAACGCAAACTGCATTTGCAGGTCAGTGATGCAGAACTGGAGCGAAGAAGGGCTGCATGGACAGCTCCACAACCCGCTGCCAGCAGGGGTTATGTGAGTTTGTACATCAAACATGTGGAAGGTGCTGACAAGGGTGCCGACCTTGATTTTCTCAAAGGAAGTTCCGGAAGTACGGTCACCCGTGATTCACATTGATATTTTATCAACCCCATCAACATGACCATCCTCATCATTGTTCTTGCCATTGCCTTGCAGGTAGTGTTGTCTGTCAAAAAGGTCAGCCCTTTCCTGTCCCTTCTCCTGGTTGCCATTGCCACAGGACTGTTGCTGGGGATGCCTGCTACAACTGTTTTGAAATCGATTGAAAAAGGGGTAGGCTCTACCTTGAGTGGTTTGGCATTGATCCTTTGTTTGGGCGCTATTCTTGGGAAAATTTTGGAAGCGTCGGGTGCTGCAGAAAAAATTACCATTACCCTGATCAATGGTTTTGGTTTAAAAAAAATCCAGTGGGCCGTTATGCTGACAGGTTTTCTGATTGGCATTCCACTGTATTATAACGCAGGTTTTGTGATCCTTGTTCCGCTGGTTTTCATGTTGGTCAAGAAAACCGGGCTTCCATTGCTCTACGTCGCCATTCCCATGGCAGCAGCATTGAGCACAACCCATTGCTTTCTTCCTCCCCATCCCGGCCCTGTGGTGTTGGTCAATGCGTTTGGTGCCGACATGGGGAAGGTTTTGGTCTATGGCATCATCATCGCCATCCCGGCCGTGATTGTAGCAGGGCCGCTCCTGGGACGGTTCCTGAAAAATATACAGTCCGCAGCGGCACCCGTAGTTTCATCCCCCGAAAAAATACAGGTGCAATTGCCCAAGGCCTTTCCAAGTTTTATGATTGCCTTGTTGCCTGTTCTGTTGATTACCCTATCGGTGGTTTACAATGCATTTTTGGACCAGACGCATCCGCTCCGACAATTTTTTTCTTTTGTTGGTGAGCCGGTGATTGCACTCTTTGTTTCAGTGATCCTGGCCATTTATTATTTTGGCATCAGGGCAGGCATTCAGATGGACAACATCATGAAATGGGTGAGCGATGCCATTGCCGGCATCGCCATGATACTCCTGATCATCACTGCTGGCGGGGTTTTCAAGCAGGTTTTGCAAGACAGTGGCACAGGCAGTTATATCGCCTCATTCAGCAGCAAATGGCAGATGCCTCCTTTGATTTTTGGCTGGGTCATTACCGCCTTGTTGAGGGTCATGATTGGTTCTGCAACAGTGGCGGGTATTACCGCTGCCGGCATTGTTTCTCCCTTGGTTGCCGCAGGAACCGTTTCGCCAGAGTTGATGGTATTGGCCGTAGGCAGCGGATCCGTTTTTGGCTCACACATCAATGATTCCGGCTTTTGGATGTACAAGGAGTTTTTCAGGTTGACCCTCAAACAAACTTTCTTGTCCTGGACCGTGATGGAGACCTTGATTTCCATCATCGGACTGGCAGGCGTACTGGTTTTGAATGCAATTTTGTAAGATCACCTGACGGAGAAAAGTACTACATTAGTTCTCAAATCATCCCCATGCGAAAAATAATTTTTCTTGTGCTGCTTGCATTCTTGAACGGCATGAAAACTGAATCACAGACCATGCATATTGCCACCTTCAACATTCGTTACGACAATCCCCGCGACAGCGGCAATCTTTGGAAAGACAGGAAGGATCCTGTCACAGCATTGATCCGCTACCATAATTTTGATGTGGTTGGTGTACAGGAAGCACTGAAAAACCAGCTGGAGGACATGCAAGCAGGATTGAAAGGCTATGTTTACCATGGCGTGGGAAGGGACGATGGAAAAGCTGCAGGAGAACATTCTGCAATCTTTTACAAGACCAGCAAGTACACGATGGCAGCCAGTGGAGATTTTTGGTTGTCTACCACGCCTGAAAAAGTTGGACCCGGATGGGATGCCAGGCTCAACCGGATTTGCAGCTGGGTGGCGTTGAAAGACAAGAAAACCGGCAAGGAATTTTTTGTCTTCAATGCGCATTACGACCACCAAGGCGTGCAGGCGAGGGTCGAAAGCAGCAAGTTGATCCTTGATAAAATCAAATCGATCGCCGGGGATAAGCCAGTGGTTTTCATGGGTGACCTCAATGGCAACAGGGAAAGTGAATGGTACAGGTATATGGCATCTTCTGGCATCTTGAAAGACAGCCATGGATTGGCAAAGCTGGTCTACCAGCCCAACGGGAGTTTCAGCAGTTTTCGTGCCGACGGTATCCGTCAGGATGTGATCGATCATGTTTTTATCAGCTCCCATTTTAAGGCCAGCAAATGGGCGGTGTTGACGGACACCTATTATGGAAAATTTCCTTCTGATCATTTTCCGGTTGCGGTGCAATTGTCTATCCAATAATCTTTACCTTGATGGACATCCCAACGAAAAGGATTTAGCAGAATTAACCGTTGGAAGTTTAACAGTGCATCCATCACATTCATTTTTATACGATATTTAGAATCAAGTATTTTTACACTCATTTCAAACGATTCTCAAATGAAGTTGAACAACGACTCACGCCGTAAATTTCTAAAAGATACAGCCCTGGTAACAGCAGCTGCATCCATGCCTTCCCTTTTTACACAGGCAAGGTCCAACCGCAAGGCTGGCGAAAAAGTAAAGCTCGCCTGCATAGGCATTGGAAACCAGGGCGCTTCAGACCTGATGCAGTTTCACAAATCCGGCTTGGCTGAATTTGTGGCCTTCTGTGATGTAGACATGGAGGCTCCTCAAACACAGGCTGTTTTGAAACAGTTCCCCAATGTCCCAAGGTTCCAGGACTTCCGCAAGATGTTTGATAAAATGGGAAATGAAATCGAAGCGGTGAGCATCGGTGTTCCCGACCATTCGCATTTTGCCATCACCATGATGGCCCTTTCTTTGGGCAAGCATGTATATGTTGAAAAGCCGATGGCGCGCACCTTCAACGAAGTTGAACTGATGATGAAGGCTGCCAAAAAACACAGCAAACTGGTTACCCAAATGGGCAACCAGGGACACTCAGAAGCCAACTATTTTCAGTTCAAGGCCTGGACTGAAGCGGGCATCATCAAAGATGTGACGGCCATCACCGCACACATGAACTCAGCGCGTCGTTGGCATGCTTTCGATCCCAAAATCAAGAGCCTTCCTGCCAAGGAGGCCATCCCCTCAACGCTTGACTGGGATACCTGGCATGGCGTGGTAAAAGAGCACGATTATAACCACGATTACCACAATGGACAATGGCGTTGCTGGTATGATTTCGGAATGGGTGCCCTCGGAGATTGGGGTGCTCACCTGATTGATACTGCTCACCAGTTTTTGGACCTTGGACTTCCAAACGAAATCAGCATGGTGAGGGCAGATCAGCATAATAAATTCTTCTACCCGTATTCGTCTACCATCCTGTTCAAGTTCCCCGAGCGCAAAGGGATGCCAGCCTGTGACATCACCTGGTACGATGGATTGAACAACCTTCCTCCTTTGCCAGAAGGATATGGTTCATCTGCAAAGTTGGATTCAAATATTCCTGCGCCAAGCAATGGAGCAATCCAGTCACAGAAGTTGAATCCTGGAAAAATCATCTACAGCAAGGACCTGATTTTCAAAGGGGGTTCTCATGGAAGCACGCTTTCCATCATCCCAGAAGAAAAAGGAAGGGAAATGGCTTCCAGGCTTCCTGAAGTGCCGGTGAGCCCCTCCAACCACTATGCCAACTTTCTGAAGGCATGCTTGGGCCAGGAAGAGACGCGTTCTCCGTTTGCGATTGCAGGTCCGCTCAGCCAGGTATTCTGTTTGGGTGTGATGTCACAAATGCTCAATACCACATTGAAGTTTGACAGGAAGAAAAAACAGATCACCAACAACAAACTCGCCAACCAATTGCTGGTCGGTGAGCCTCCAAGAAAAGGATGGGAACAATACTATAAGATTTAGGATATTTGCCGCGTGAGAAAATTTCACGCGGCATTTTTTTTATGTTTCATTTCCTGCTTGGTGCATGCGCAGTCCTCCAGCATCTGGTTTTCTGCTCAGGCACCTTTGCGCATCAAGAACTGGGAATGGCACCAGGATGTCGGTTATCGAACGATTGGAAGCAGCAGCAAAGCAACATTGTGGTTGTACAGAACCGGGGTGAGGCGTTATTTTTCTGAGCACTGGAATGCCGCCGCGGGATATGCCCTTTTTTCGTCAAGGGTTGAAAAAGAAAAGCCCGCTTTCGGTGCGGAGAACAGGATCTGGGAAGAAGTAGTGAGGCAAGACCAGTGGGGCAAACTCAAATGGATGCAGCGTATCAGGATTGAACAGCGTTGGTTCGATGCCACCACCCAAACTCCGTACTATGCAGCCCATCGGTTCAGGTACAGAACTGCTTTCATCCAAGCCCTTACTCCTCAACTGGACCTGCAGGTCTATGACGAAATCATGGTGCAATCGCAAAAAGGGCAATGGTTTTTCAACCAGAACCGGACAGGCTTTTTCCTGCACATCAAACCCTCCAAAAAACAGGTGTTTAATTTGGGATATACCTATTTGCATCAGCCATTGGCCAATACCCATCTCTTCCTTTTGGGCTATCAACACAACATGGTTCGTTAAACAACAGCCAGTCCGGAAAGGTCTACTACCCTGGCTTTGGATTGACCGTCAAAAACAATCACCAGTTCGGTTGGTGAAGGATGAATGGTTCCTTCCCGCTCCCAGGATCCGAAATCGAAACTGATTTGCGCTACAGCATAGCGGTATTTGTTGTGTGGAAGTTTGTACGCGTCGAGCAGTTCAAATTTTTCTTTTTTATCGTATTCCGCCAAAAAGCTTTTTGAGGGTTTTATCTTGTGTTGCAACCACTGGTCAATGGCCAGCAATTCCTGCAATACTTTATCATTTGGAAAAAATGCAGCAATGTATCCTGAAGCAATTTCATAGACCTTGTCGAGGCTGAAACCAATGAATTTTCCGTGTTGCTGCTCAAAGTAACGCCCCAGCCCGTGTAGAAAATCGAAGATGCTGTATTGAGAGGTTACATACTTGAGCGTATGGAACAGCCTTGGTTTGTTCCAGTATATTTCCAATGCATGTTCAAGCAAGGTGATCTCAGCCAATTCCTGTTCAGAGAGGTATTTGCTCCTGATGATCTGGTAGGGTGCAATCGGGTCAAATACATATCCATGTTCCTGGTGCTTGTCCCGCACGGGTGTGCCCTTCAGGAATTTCAGAAAGCCCAGTTGCAGTTCGGGAGGGAAGAGTTTGAAGACCTCTTCAAAACTGAATTTGATGTCGTTCCAGTAATCCAGCGGCAATCCTACAATCAGGTCCAGGTGCATGTCTACATGGTCTTTCAGCTCCAGGATGACACCCTTGGTCTTGTCAAAATTCTGCTTACGGCTTACCTCCAGGTTGGCCTTTTGGTTGACGGTCTGGATGCCAATTTCAAAACGGAACATCCCCCTTGGAACCTTCTCCTTGATGAACTGCATGATGGCAGGATGAAGGATATCTGCAGTAATCTCAAATTGAAAAACATTGTCTGGGCGGGCATTGTCGAGGATGAACTGGAAAATATCCAGCGTGAAATCCTTTTTAACATTGAAGGTCCGGTCCAGAAATTTGATCACCCGCCCATGCGTCATCAGGTAAAGCAGGTTGCTCTTGATATGCTCGGTGGGCAGGTAGCGAACGCCATTGTCCAGGCTGGCCAGGCAGAATTCGCATTTGTAAGGACAACCCCTTGAGGTCTCGATGTAAAGAACCCGGTTACGAAGGGTTTCGGGGTCGTCGTTTTGGTAAGGATTGGTGCCTGCGTATTGCTCCAGCGGAAAATTGATCCCTTGCTGTTGGTAGATCAGTTCATTGTTTTGTTTGGATACGATATTGTTGATGGACCCAACCTGAGGATATTGTTGCAGGAATGCCGAAAAGGGAATCTCGCCTTCTCCCGTTACGATGAAGTCGATACAATCCATTTGAATGACCGCCTGCCAGTCATAGGTTACTTCCGGGCCACCCAGCAATATTTTTGTGGCGGGATTCAGCTGTTTGATTTTTTCAGCCACGGTTAATGTTTGGGTGATGTTCCAGATATAACAACTGAAACAAACCACATCAAACTGGCTGCAATGGGCTGCAATCTCGTCAGGGTTTTCCTTGATGGTAAACTCCTTCCAGCTCAACCGCTCATCACCCTTGTTCAGTTCGTACAAAAGACGAATGGCCAAATTCATGTGGATGTACTTGGCATTGAGCGTGGTCAATAAGAAGGAAGGCTGCGGCATGGGCACAAAGGTGACCAATTAATCACGAAAAAAGAAAAGCCTTCCAAGGTTGGAAGGCTTTTGCTTAAACAAAACAGGATATCTTACCAGAATCTCACATACAATGCTGCAAGAATCATCAGGGTGGCCACAATCAGGGCAACAGTCTGTGGTTTCAGTTTAAGCATCGACTTGTCTGAAACAAATGACTTTGGATTCACTTTCGGACCTGCCAGACTGATCAGTACCATGGTGCCAACGGTGAGGACGAATGACCATCCCATGTTGATCAGGAATGGAATTTCAACGACTGTCTTCACGATGCCGCCTTCCATTTTCTGGTATTCGTATGCGGTATAAAGCAGGGTTTCTTTTCCGAAAATGCCCACCGCATAATTGTTGAAGAAGATGGCCAGTACAAAGCCCAGCACCACACCCACCAGGGCTGCTGTTCCTGTCGTGCGTTTCCAGAACATCCCCAGGATGA
>CAILKQ010000134.1 GCA_903834825.1 uncultured bacterium
CTTGTGTTTTTGCATACCTACAAAGGGCTTCGTCGCGCCTTGCTGAAATGGATCTTCCTTGATCTGCCTGTTAGAAAAGCAAAATACATCACCACCATCTCCGAAAAATCCAAACAGGAAATCCTGGATTATACAAACTGCGAACCCCAAAAAATCTTGGTAATTCCCAATCCCGTTGACCCAATCTTCTCTACTTCAACCCCCCTGCCTTCGGCAGGCAAGTTCAACCAATCAACTTCTTCAACCTCCTCAACCTCCTCAACTCCTTCAACTATTTTATTCCTCGGCACCAAGGCCAATAAAAACCTTGAAATCTCTATCGCCGCCTTGTTCGGCCTGGATGTTCATCTCCGAATTATTGGGGAATTGTCCCGAAAACAAAAAGAGATGTTGTCGAAATTCAACATACATTATTCTTCAGACTTCAGCATCTCTCCTGAGCAGCTGGCAGCTGAATATACGAATGCTGATCTCATTCTTTTTCCTTCCACCTATGAGGGCTTTGGCCTGCCGGTGATTGAGGGATTTCAAGCGGGCAAGCCCGTGATTACCAGCAATATTTCTCCCATGAAAGAAGTAGCTGGAGATGCGGCATTGCTCGCAGACCCAACTTCAATTGCCTCGATTCGGGACCATGTTATCAAATTGTTGGCCGATCAACAGTTGCAAACACAACTGGTAGCAGCAGGAAAAGAAAAAGTAAAGCAGTACCAGCCTGATTTTATTGCAGAGGCATACCAACAATTATGGAGCAAGTTTAAAAACTGATCATTTTGAAACCTTACGATATCATCACCTTCACCCACCAAAATCACCAATATCCGACATCATGTGTGGCATAACCGGCATTCTGCATTTTAACAAACTTCCTGACGCACCCCAGCGGGTAGTGAGGATGACAAATGCCATTGCGCACCGTGGGCCGGATGCAGAGGGTTTTTATGACGAACCCGCTATTGCGCTGGGCCACCGAAGGCTTTCCATCATCGACCTCAGCGGTGCAGCCAACCAGCCTTTCATTGATCCTACAGGCAATTATGTGATGGTGTTCAATGGTGAGATTTACAATTACCTTGAACTGAAACAACAGCTGTCTGATTACCCCTTCACCACTTCAAGCGACACGGAAGTGTTGATGGCCGCTTTTTGCAAATGGGGGATTGACTGCGTGAAATTATTGGAAGGGATGTTTGCTTTTGCCATTTGGGACAAGCGCAATGAAACCCTTTGGTTGGCAAGGGACAGGATGGGCGTTAAGCCACTCTATTTTTTCAGGAATGATAATGCAATTGCGTTTTCCTCTGAAATGCGCTCCCTGCTGGCTTCTGCACTGATCACTCCTTCCATTGACCAACAGTCGATGTTTGAATTTCTTTCACTGCAGTCTACGGGGTATCCCAACGCCATCATCAATAACATCCATCAATTGCAGGCGGGATGCTGCATGAAGCTTACGGTAAATGCAATAGATACATTCAAATATTGGAGCCTGACAGACAACAAAATCAATATTGAGGGGGATGGTGCAACCATCAGAAAAACCCTCTTCGATAAAATGAACGAGGCCGTTGCAAAAAGAATGATGAGCGATGTTCCCATGGGCGCCTTTCTCTCAGGCGGAATCGATTCATCTGCTGTGGTGGCCTTGATGAGCCTCAATTCCCGCGAAAAAATCAACACGTTCAACCTGTCCTTCACTGAAAAAGAATACGATGAGTCTGGTTATGCTGAAACCATTGCCAAACGCTTTGGCACCAACCATGTAAAGCACCTGCTACGCCCCGAAGATTTCTTAGACAAGGTTATTGCTGGCTTGGACGCCATGGACAGCCCATCCGCGGATGGCATCAACACTTTTGTGCTGTCTGGCGCCATCCGCTCCGCGGGATTGAAGGTGGCACTCACCGGAATCGGGGGCGATGAATTGTTTGCTGGCTATCCTGGATTCACAAGGTTTTACAAACTCAACAATGCCAGTGCCGGCTACCAACTTTCTTATCCACTTAGAAAGATGGCCTCATTGCTCCTGCAATATTCACCGTCCAACAAAAACAAAAGGCTTGCAGAAATGCTCGCCATTACTGATACTGGCATCAGCAATGTATATCCCATCATCAGAAAAATATTTTCTCCGGATCTGATCAGGCAATTGGTCAACACCAATGCTCAACAGATCGGATTGGAAAAAATGTTGAAAGATGAGTTGAAGGCGATTGAAAAATTTGATTTGTTCAGCCAATACAGCATTGCCGAATACATGGGATATACCCAGCATACCTTGTTAAAGGATGCCGACCAGATGAGCATGGCAGTAGGGTTGGAGATACGGGAGCCATTTTTTGACCACAAGCTCATTGAATACACGCTTTCCATCGCTGATAACATCAAATTTCCTCATTACCCCAAACAGTTGATGGTAGAGGCTTTGGAGCCATTGCTGCCCGATGAAATTGTTCACCGGAAAAAGCAGGGCTTTGTTTTGCCTTGGGAAAAATGGATGCGTAACGAACTGCAGTCATTCTGTGCAGCCCAAATCAATGACCTGGCCAATCGGAATTTCATCAAGCGTGATGCATTGCTGAATTATTGGAACCGTTTTCTGCAACATGATCCAGCAGTGCGTTGGATGGAGCTTTGGCAATTTGTGGTGCTGAGTTACTGGCTCAAGAAAAATGGTATTCAAGAAACTTAATTTGACCTTAAACAATTGAACATCAAAACGAAACTCCTCATATTCTGTGATTGGTATGCCCCAGCATTTAAAGCGGGTGGCCCCATCCGTTCTATCGTCAACCTGGTAGAACGCTTCAAAACGCAATATGATATTTATGTGTTCACAGGTGATCGGGATATCAACGAAAAAAAGCCATTCAAGAACATCATTGCAGACCAATGGCTGCAGCAGGAGGGATACCATATCTGGTATTATTCCCCCGGAACAATGTCTTACAAAAAAGTGAAGTCGGTAATCGCAGAAATCAACCCGGATAAAATATACCTGAACAGCATGTTCTCCAACATGATCAAGCC
>CAILKQ010000135.1 GCA_903834825.1 uncultured bacterium
CCTTGCTGTCAAAAGGTTTTGAGATGAACCACCTTGTTGCACCAACCATCTGCATGGTTTTGATCAGGAAACGGTTAGAGAACATGGCCAGTTTGATGGTATTGTCAATCAGGATGATCACGATCAGTGACAGAACCCCCGCAAGTGCCAACAGAAAATATCCTGTTTTTTTGACGATATTGTTCAGGTTGCTGACAACGGCATCAGGATACTTCACTTCACTGATGATGAAGTTTTTGGTAATCTCTTTGGTGATTATTTTCAGGCTGTCCTTGTTCACGTATGCCGGTTCCAGGTAAAAGTCTATGCTTGCAGGAAGAGGATTATAATCCAATACCTTGTTCCAGTCTTCATTGCCATCTCCAATGAATTTTGCTCTTGCAGCTTCTTTGGTGACAAACTCTACATTGCGGGCATAGGGCTTGCTTTCTATTGATTTTCTTACGATGTCGATTTCCCGGTCGGGACTGCCATCCCGCACAAATGCATTGACCTGAACACTGCCTTTGAAATAGCTTTCCAATTTACTGGCGTTGATGACCAACCATCCCAGCATGCCCAGGATGAAGAGCACAAGGGCTACCCCCAAAATGGCCATAAAATAGGATGGTTTGCTGCGTTTCATTGATGCATTGCGCTGTGATGTCATGTTCGGTTTGGATTTTGTTCCTCAATTGCCCACTGTAATCATGTCAAAAATAGCAATTTTAAAGCGTTTGTGTATTTTTGCGGTTCACAGAAGAAAGGTTAATTTTTTACAGGCCCGAATAAAGCAACAGAAATGGAATACGCATTCAGGAATATTGAACGGAAATGGCAGGAGAATTGGAAGGCAAGCAATGCGTACAAGGTGTCAAATCAAAGCGCCAAGCCTAAATATTATGTGCTGGATATGTTTCCCTACCCAAGCGGGGCGGGTCTCCATGTGGGTCATCCCTTGGGGTATATTGCCAGCGATGTATTCAGCCGGTATAAACGCTTGAAGGGTTTCAATGTGCTGCATCCGATGGGGTATGATTCATTTGGTCTTCCCGCCGAGCAATACGCCATTGAACACGGGATTCCTCCTGCGGTTTCCACCGATCAGAACATCGCCACCTTTAGGTCTCAGCTGGACAAGATCGGCTTCTGTTATGATTGGGAACGTGAAGTGCGTACTTCTGACGAAGGATATTACAAATGGACCCAGTGGATATTCCTGCAGTTGTTTGACAGCTGGATGGACCGCAGGTTGCAGAAAGCAAGAAGAATCAGTGAATTGATGGCCATCTTTGAAGTGGAGGGCAATGCCTCCCATCCTTGTCCTGGCGAAAAAAACCTTTCCTTCTCTTCCGCTGAGTGGCAGGCTTTTTCTGAAAAAAGAAAGGCTGAAATCCTGATGCAGTACCGCCTTGCTTTTTGTGGTATCGGGGAAGTGAACTGGTGTGAGGCCTTGGGTACTGTGCTGGCCAATGATGAGGTCATCAATGGTGTGAGCGAAAGGGGTGGACATCCTGTTGTAAAAAAGAAGTTGCGTCAATGGTACCTCAGGATAACTGAATATGCGGAACGCTTGCTGGCAGGGCTTCAAACCGTAGACTTCAGCGAAAGCATGAAAGACATGCAATCCAACTGGATAGGAAAAAGTTTTGGCGCAGAGATTGATTTTGAGCTCGACCTTGTTGATGCACCTGCTGAGGGTAAAAAACTCAAGGTATATACCACCAGGCCCGATACCATTTTTGGTATTGATTTTATGGTCATTGCTCCGGAACATGAGCTGGTGGCTACCATCACTACCAATGAACAGTCTACTGCTGTTGCCAGTTACATTGATTATGTCAACAGCAGGAGTGAGCGTGAGCGGATGGCGGAAAAAAAGATTACAGGTGTTTTCAGTGGCACCTGCTGCAAGCATCCATTTGAGGACAGGAAAATTCCTGTTTGGATCAGTGAATATGTGCTTGCAGGATATGGTACCGGAGCCATCATGGCGGTACCTTGCGGTGATGAACGTGATTTCAAGTTTGCCAACCATTTCAACATTCCCATCACCAATATCATCGGTTCTTTTTATGATGGTAATGAAGCCAACCCCACAAAAGAGGCCAGGCTTGAGAACAGTGGCTTCCTCAATGGTTTGCTCATGTCTGATGCCATTGCTGTTGCATTGGATACATTAGAGACTTTGGGGATAGGCAAGCGCCATACCAATTATAAAATGCGGGATGCCGCTTTCAGCCGCCAGCGCTATTGGGGGGAACCGTTTCCCATCGTTTGGAAAGATGAGGTGGCGGTTCCACTGTCTTCAGCTGAATTGCCCATTCTGCTTCCTCCCATGACAGACCTGAAGCCTGGTCCGGATGCGCAGGGTCCGCTGGCCAACCTTCCTGAATGGGCAGCATACGAAGGTGGCACAAGGGAAGTCAATACCATGCCAGGTTATGCAGGCAGCAGCTGGTATTTTTTGAGGTACATGGATCCCAACAATACTGATGCATTTTGCAGCAGGGAAGCCAGTGATTATTGGGGGCAAGTAGATCTCTACATTGGAGGAACCGAACATGCTGTCGGACATTTGCTGTACAGCAGGATGTGGACCAAGGCCTTGTTTGACCTGGGATATATTGGTTTTGATGAGCCCTTTAAGCGCCTGGTGAACCAGGGCAAAATAGGAGGAGACTCCAGGCTGGTCTACAGGATCAGGGGTACAAAACAATTTGTCTCTGCAGGCCTGAAAGACCAGCATGAAACCGATGAACTGCATGTGGACCTTAGCATGGTAGATGGGTTGGATCTTGATATGGCAGCCTTCAGGCAATGGAAACCTGATTTTTCCGAAGCAACCTTTATCACCGAAGACGGTGTTTACAAGTGTGGGAGCCGTCTGGAAAAAATGAGCAAGCGCTATTTCAATGTTGTCAATCCGGATGACATTGTTGAGCGGTATGGGGCAGATACTTTCAGGATGTATGAGATGTTCCTCGGCCCGGTTGAACAGGACAAGCCCTGGGATACCAAAGGGATTGAAGGGGTGCACCGTTTTATGAAAAAATTGTGGCGGCTGTTTTTTGATGTCGAAAAAGGTACTGTACTGACGGATGCAACGGCTTCAGATGCAGCCTGGAAGGCATTTTACAAGATGGTAAAAAAAGTAGAAGAAGATACTGCGCGTTTTTCTTTCAATACAGCAGTGAGCAGTTTCATGATCGGTGTCAATGATTTGACCGATCTGCATTGTCACTCCAAAGACCTGTTGGCCAAGTTCCTGGTGGTCCTGGCACCTTATGCGCCACATATTGCAGAGGAGTTGTGGACTGTTACTGGGCAATCGGGGTCGGTGCTGGATGCCAGTTATCCGGCCGTGGAGGAAAAATACCTCGTTGAAACGTCCAAAGAATATCCGGTAGCCATCAACGGCAAAACACGGACCACACTGAACCTGGATGTCAATGCTTCTCAGGCAGATGTGGAAGCGTTGGTTTTGGTGGATCCTATCGTCATGAAATGGCTGGACGGCAAGCCACCCCAAAAGATCATCTACGTTAAAAACAAAATGATCAACGTAGTCCTATAATAGTAGTTTAAATGCTTTCATTGGTTTGGGCCCAATCCAAACCCTTGATGAATATTTTGCATTCCTTCCGTTCTATTGGTGTAATTTCACAAGGCATGAACCCTCATTTAGATCCTGTAGGCAAATCTTCCATTTCTCCGGATGCGGAGTACGAAAATACCATTCGTCCCTCCAGCCTGGAAGACTTTTCCGGACAGCCAGGGATCATCGATAACCTCAAAATCTTCATCAAGGCCGCACAAATGCGGTCTGAATCACTGGATCATGTGTTGTTCCATGGACCGCCGGGCTTGGGAAAAACAACTTTGTCCAGGATTGTGGCCAGGGAAATGGGCGTCAATATCAAGGAAACATCTGGCCCGGTGATTGAAAAGCCGGGAGACCTGGCAGGGCTCCTGACCAGCCTTGAGGCCAATGATGTCTTGTTTATTGACGAGATCCATCGGTTGAGCAATGTAGTGGAAGAATACCTCTATTCTGCCATGGAAGACTACAAGATTGATATCATGATTGATAGCGGGCCCAGTGCCAAGACCATCCAAATCAACCTTAATCCTTTTACCCTGATTGGTGCCACCACCAGAAGCGGATTGCTTACTGCGCCATTGTTGTCAAGGTTCGCCATCAAGTCTCGGCTGGAATATTATTCGAATGAAGTGCTGGAGAGAATCATCACAAGGTCTGCTGGCATTTTGAATACCAAAATCACATCAGACTCTGCTGGTGAAATTTCCCGCCGGAGCAGGGCTACGCCAAGGATTGCCAATGGCTTGCTCAAAAGGGTCAGGGATTTTGCACAAGTGCTTGGCAATGGCGTCATCACCATGGATATTACCAAGCATGCACTGAAGGCCCTCCATGTTGATGAGCACGGACTTGACGAAATGGACAACAGGATCCTTACAACCATCATCGATAAATTCAAGGGTGGGCCTGTAGGTTTGGGAACCATTGCCACAGCTGTTGGAGAAGAAGCGGGAACAATTGAAGATGTATATGAACCTTTTTTGATCAAGGAGGGGTTCCTTCAAAGAACCTTGAGGGGTAGGGAAGTAACAAGCCGTGCGTATGAACATCTTGGGCGTACCCCCCAAAGGACCAATGACAATTTGCTGTTTTGATCATACAAAACATTAAGACACAAGGGTTCAATGTAATCTAAGTGTTATTTGACAATCAGCCTGAATCCATTTCCATGGATGTTCACGATTTCAACATTCGGATCATCCCTGAGGTATTTTCTCAATTTAGCAATGTATACATCCATGCTTCTGCCATTGAAATAGTTGTCATTGCCCCAAATTTTCTTGAGGGCCAACTCTCTTTGCAACAAGTCATTTTTGTATTCGCTCAGCATTTTCAAGAGCTCATTTTCTTTGGGTGAAAGGGTCACCTTTGAGCCATCTGCAGAAAGCTCACGCAATTTTGGGATGAAATGGTATTTTCCAAGATCGTATTCTGTATTTTCTTGTTCCCTGTTTTGCTCTTCATTTCTTTTCAGGATGGCTTTGATTTTAAACAGCAAAAGCTCGGAATCAAATGGCTTCGTGATATAGTCATCTGCGCCTAGTTTGTAGCCCTTGATTTGATCTTCTTTCATGGATTTGGCAGAAAGAAAAAACAATGGGATGTCTGGATTGATGTCCCTGATCTCTTCTGCCAGCATAAACCCATCCATTTTAGGCATCATTACATCAAGCAGACAGATCTCAAATTTTTCACGCTGGAATGCAGCAAGGCCTAGCCGACCATCTCGCTCCAGTATAACCTCATAGTCATTGAGTTCCAGGAAATTTTTCAATACGAGTCCAAGATTCGGATCGTCTTCGCAAAGCAGGATTCTAGGTTTTGTGTTGGATGACATA
>CAILKQ010000136.1 GCA_903834825.1 uncultured bacterium
GATGTGGAGAACGGCTTGCAAATTGGCTACACCATAGCAGAAATGACTGCAAGGGCTGAAGGCTTTCTGAGAAATATTGGACTGGTCAATCATTTTGCTCCACTGGTTTACATTGTTGCACATGGCAGCAGCAGTGCCAACAATCCACACCATGGTGCACATGACTGTGGCGCCTGCAGCGGCAGACCCGGTGCAACCAACGCAAGGGCGATGGCCTTCATCCTCAACCATGAAAAAGTCAGGGAAAGCCTTGCTGTAAATGGAATCAGCATCCCCGCTCAAACCCGCTTCCTTGGCTGCATGCATGATACGGCAGCTGATGAAATGGGGTACTATGACGAGCAGCAGTTGGACAAAGAACAGGCCCTGCAACACGACTGCAATAAACTGGCATTTGAAAATGCACTTGACTTGAACGCCAAGGAAAGGAGCAGGAGATTTGCCTCCATCAACACAAAAGAAGAGCTGCAAAAGGTACGCAAGGAAATCAAGAACCGTTCGGTTTCCCTTTTCGAACCAAGGCCTGAACTCGGCCACGGGACCAATACCCTTGCCATCATTGGCAGAAGAGAAATATCCAAAGGACTGTTCCTCGACAGAAGGGCTTTCCTCAATAGCTATGACCCTACTACAGACCCCAACGGTGATATCCTTACCAATGTGATGAAACCCATCGGACTGGTATGCGGGGGCATCAATTTAGAATATTATTTCAGCAGGGTAGACAACAAGAAAATGGGTGCAGGAACCAAACTTCCCCACAAGATAATCGGACTCTTTGGTGTTGCCAATGGCAGCGATGGAGACCTCCGACCAGGATTACCCTGGCAGATGATTGAAGTACATGACCCTGTTCGGCTGATGGTTGTGGTGGAACACCACCCGGATGTAGTGCTGAAGTCGATACAATCTTCTCCAGAAGTCTACGAATGGTACAACAATGAATGGGTGCACATCATGGCCATCGACCCGGATGACAGGTCACTGCATTATTTCAAGAATGGCAGCTTCGAACCTTATCAAACCCTGATGGGTGACAATGAAATCAAAACAATCGATAACCTGAAAGATTTCATCGAAACTGCTAAGGAAATGGAAACGAACCACATCATTCACGCCACCAAAGAGAATCTGCCCATTTACCTGCTTGAAGAAGCCGGAAACTAATCAAACCATCAATTCCTATCAATGAAATTGCCTGAAATACTGCTTGATCAAATCCTGATTGTCTTTGTAGCGATTCCCCTGGTGGCCTACCTGTTCTCCCTGGTTTGGAAAAACCACCAGGAGAAACAGATCAGCTTGTTGGTGCAGATAACCAAAATCATTTACCTCGCCTTTGCCCTTGTTTTTGCAGCCATCTGGATCATCAATGGCAGTGGTACCCTGCAGTTTGATTTCCTTACACTCTATGAAACCGATGCGTTTGTTTTTGCCCTGCAATTCCACTATGACTACCTTTCCCTGGTATTTAGCATTGTGGGCGCATTCTTGTTTTTCATGGTGACCACCTTCAGTAAATTCTACCTCCACCGTGATGAAGGTTTCAAGCGGTTTTTTTCTACCATCCTGCTCTTTTCCTTTGGTTACAACCTAATCATTTTCGCTGGAAATTTTGAAACCCTGTTCGTGGGATGGGAGATTATCGGTTTAACATCCTTTCTGCTCATTGCATTCTACCACCACCGTTACCTGCCGGTAAAAAATGCCTACAAAACCCTTTCCAATTATCGATTGAGCGACATGGCCCTGATACTCGTCATGTGGATGGTACACCATTACATGCACAAAAATGTAAGTTTCACAGAGCTGCCTGCGGTTGCCGCAAAAATAGCTTCTGATGAAAACCAGGGAACCGGTCTGTTTATTGCCGGTATGATCCTGTTTGCCGCTGTTGTTAAATCGGCCCAGTTCCCATTCACCAGCTGGCTGCCCCGCTCGATGGAAGGACCTACCTCCTCAACAGCCATATTCTATGGTTCGCTGAGTGTACACATAGGTGTTTTCGTTCTCCTCCGCACGATGCCCATCTGGGAACCCCTGCCGGTAATCAAGTGGTCCGTACTCGTTTTCGGAGCCCTAACCGCCATCATATCCACAACCATTTCCAGGATACAGACATCGGTGAAAACACAGATTGCCTATTCCTCCGCAGCGCAGATCGGTTTGATGTTTATAGAAGTGGCGTTGGGCTGGGAAGTACTCGCCCTCATTCATTTCGCAGGCAATGCTTTTCTGCGCACCTATCAGCTGCTGGTATCTCCTTCTGTACTCAATTACCTTCTGCACCACCAGATTTTTCACTACCACCCCCCAAAGGACAAACCACTGGGGCGTATCCAGGCAACACTTTACACGCTGGGCGTGAAAGAATGGAACATGGATATCAATATGTACAAGTATGTTTGGAGTCCGTTCAAATGGATCGGCAAACAGTTTGGGTTCATGGGGAATAAACCTTTTTATGCGTTTCTGCTGATGAGTGTTATGCTTCGTGGAACGTCCATGCTTGAAAAACGCAATTATATAACAGCAGCAAACAGCACCACCCTATTTTTTGGCATCGCCCTCGCCCTGACCCTTGCTGCCTTTTCCTACAGGAGCAAAGCCCAGTCTGCCTGGAAATTGCTATTGCTGGCGCACCTCGGCCTCTTCTTTGGCTTCTTAACAACAGCACCGGAAAAACTAACTGACATGTACCTCTATGTCGGAGGAATCCTGGCTGCTTTTCTGACTGGCCATTTCCTGTTGCGATTTACTGAAAAGAAAGAGGGCGAACTGACACTCAATCAATTTTCGGGACTTGGATTCAGGCACAAAAATACAGCCCTGGCTTTCTTGTTGAGTACGATTGGCATCATCGGTTTTCCGATCACAACAGCGTTTATCGGGATTGATGTGTTGTTAACCTACATTGAAACCAATCAGGTAATGGACATGGTGTTGCTTATCCTCACCTTCATCTTCCTGGAACTGGCCGCCATCCGCATCTACCTGCGGGTTTACCTCGGCCCCTACCAGGATGAACATGGTGTCATTGCATTACGATCCTCATAATTTCCAGATCATTGAGCCATTAAAACAATGTGCGGGAATCTTTATCCCCTTGCATCAATTTCAGCACAGAGCGCATTGAAAATATCATCAATGGAACCCAGGCCGTTCAGGCTAACCACCTTGTCAAACTGACTATAGTGGTCTGCAACTGCCAGGGTTTCATTTTTATAGACACTCAGTCTTTTTTTCTGCACTTCGGGATCTGCATCATCTGTTCTGCCAGATGTTTTGGAACGGCCAATCATCCTTGCAATCAATTCCTCTTCAGGTACTTCCATGGCCAATACTACATTGATGGATGTTCCATGTTCACTGAGCAGGGTGTCCAGCGCTTCCGCTTGTGGCTTGGTGCGGGGAAACCCGTCAAACAAAAATCCATACACGCCTGCGTTTGCTGCAATGGCAGCACCAACCATGCCGATCACTACTGCATTCGGCACAAGTTTTCCAGCATCCATGAATGATTTTGCTTCCAAACCCAGTTGGGTTTGGTTGGCAATTTCAGACCGAAGAATGTCTCCTGTCGACAAATGCTTGAAGCCATATTTTGCGATAAGTTTTTCAGATTGTGTGCCTTTTCCGCTACCGGGAGGTCCAAACAAGATCAAATTGAACATCTATGCCAGTTTTAATGTTTTAGTTTTACTCCAGTATGTTTTCCTTAACAAAACCGGAGGCCAAAGATAGTTAGATTTGTGGTGAAACAAGGTCAGAAACAACATCATTGCAGGCAAAACCCTGGATGATGCACGAATGGACAAAAGCGTAAAAAAAGAACAATGAAAAAAATCACTTTCCTCCTGATGACAACAGCACTGATACAATTCAGCTGCAGCAATGCCCAGGAAAAAAACAAAAAAACAGCAACTAAAATGAGTGACACAACAATTAATCCTGCCTTCTCCAGGAACAACGAAGAAAAGGTTGAATTAACCGAAGAGCAATGGAAAAAAGTTTTGACGCCTGAGCAGTATTATATTGCCAGGCAGAAGGGAACAGAAAGACCCTGGACCAGCAAATTTGAAAAATTTGATGAAAAAGGAACCTATTACTGTGCCGCCTGTGGCAACACATTGTTCCAAAGCAATACCAAGTTTGACAGTGGCTGTGGATGGCCCAGCTTTTTTGAACCGGTCACTAAAAAAAGCATCATTTACACTCCTGACAATACCATTGGCATGAAAAGAACTGAAGTGCAATGCGGAAAATGCAAGGCCCATCTCGGACATGTGTTTGATGACGGACCACCGCCAACAGGGCTGAGGTATTGCATCAATGGGGTGATTTTGGGGTTTGATAAAAAA
>CAILKQ010000137.1 GCA_903834825.1 uncultured bacterium
CCGATCTATCTTTGTCCCTTTTTTTGAGTGTTTCAATGAGCTGGAAAATATTTTTTGATTTGGTTGCAAATACAACACCATTTGCTGAAGCTTGGCGGGCGTTCAAGATACCAATGACTTCTCCATTTTTGTTAAAAATTGGCCCCCCGCTGTTTCCAGGATTGGCAGTAATGGTGATTTGGCAAGACATCGTGTCTCCCTCCAGACCTGTTCTCGCACTCAAGTAACCTTCATTGTAGACGATTTCATCCTTAGGGAATCCAAGGGTGTACACGGCCTCTGACAAATCGGTTTGAATACGGGTAAATCCATATGGCAACTGCTTCGGAGACTCAAAATCCTGGTCATTAATCTTGATGAATGCAATGTCGGAGTTGGCATCCTGGTGAACGATTTCGGCCAGGAAGTCTTCACCCTGAATGCTTTGTACATAAATCTTTTTTGCGCCCTTAAGGACGTGGGCACTCGTGACCAGGTAACCTTTGGGGTCTATCATAAAACTTGTTCCGCCAAATTTAACATCTGAACCTGGTGCGATTTTCGTCTTGAACTTATTGAATTCAGCCCGTTGGTTGCTGGACTGCTTTTCAAGATTGCTTACCTTTCTTCTTAACTCCTCAATATCCCGAAAAGGTGTTTTAGGGTTGAAAATTGTCATCATGCCGCTGATGAACAATGCAGTAATGCCGGCAATAGACGCTGCTACAGCAACGACCCTGCGGTATTTGTTCCACATATTCACAATGCGGGTGCCTGCTGTCAATTGGAGTTCTTTTATCTCTCCAGACTCTTGCAGGGTCTGGTGGGTGTCGTAAAGGTTGGATTTGAACCTTCTGATTTCGCCGTAACGACCCATTTGTTCAAGGAAAAAATGATATTCTACCACAGTTTGATCCAATTCGGGATTATTTTTCCTCATTTCCTCAAATGCATGTTTCTCTTCAGGACCCATTTCCCCTGTAAGATATCTTTCAACGACTTCCGCCAATTCGAATTGTTCCATTGTAATGTGTACTTAAGCGTTTTTATATTGGGCAAAGAAGAGCTTTTTCAGCCTGACCAGGCATTTGTATTTCTGGTTCTTTGCATTGTCTGCGTTGGTATATCCGAAGAAACCTGCTATTTCCAGCATGTTTTTTCGGTGTACGTAAAAGGCTTCAATAAGGCTTTTACAAGGCTCTCCAATTTTTCCCATGGCTGTTCGCATGGTCTGGTACTGGAGGTTTAACTTATCATGCTCCTCGATATCCTCCTCCACCTGCACAACCTGGTCAAAATTTTCAACCTTTGTTTCTATGCGCCTGGAATGCTGTAACTTCTTGAGCCACAGTCTTCTGCAGACGGAATAAAGGTAGGTACGGATCTGACAGGTAAGTTCAAACCCAGGCAACCTTGATTTTTCATAGAGCACCATCATGGCTTCCTGAAAGATATCCCTGGCATCATCTTCTGTACCATTGTTATTGGTAACAAAGTATTGGATCAAGCTGTAATTTTCTTTGTAAACAGCCTCAATCGCAGCCTTGTCATTGTTGCCAATGGACTTGAAAACCCCCAATTCTTGTTCTGTAATAGCCACAATTATCTTTTTTTAATACCCATACGGCCTTTTTGTAACCCACAAAAGAACAAAAAAAAATCTTTTAAATTCGGGTTACTTTCTTTTACTTTGTGTATTAAATAACAATTATTCAATTTTAACATTCAAAAAACCCAAAAGAATGAAAAAGTTTATCGCAATCTTGGCTATCGTAGCCCTCGCATCATGTGGTGGTTCTTCTGAAGCTCCAGCTGCTGACACAACTGCTGTTGCTGTTGACACAACTGCTGTAGTTGATACAACTGTTGTTGATACAACTGCTGTTGCAGACACTGCTGCTGCCAAGTAATCTTTTTTTCATATGGCAAGCAATCGTTGAAGTCGTCCCGTTTCTACGGGATGACTTTTTTATTTTATTGGTTATCAGCTCTTTGTCTTGTTTGCTTCCCTTTCTCGCTGAATAAGTTTACCTTTGTAAAAAGTATTTAATATGAGTTTTGAAGCGTTAGGCATTGAAGAGTCGTTATTGCAAGGTATTAATGCCCTTGGGTTCACCGAACCCACCCCCATCCAGGAAAAAGCTATTCCCATTCTATTGAGCGGTACCAAGGATTTTGTCGGGCTGGCCCAAACGGGTACAGGTAAGACTGCAGCCTTTGGTCTTCCCCTTTTGCAGTTGGTAGACAGTGAAGCACGCCACCCCCAAGCTTTGGTGGTATGCCCAACCCGTGAGCTGTGCATGCAGATCACCAAAGACATCGCCAAATTCTCCCTTCACAAAAAATCCATCAAGTCTGTAGCCGTTTATGGCGGGGCTTCTATTGGTGATCAAATCAGGGATCTTAAAAGAGGTGTACAAATTGTCGTAGCTACTCCCGGCCGATTGATTGACCTTATTGAGCGCAAGGCCATCAACCTGGAGAACATCAATTATATTGTATTGGACGAGGCGGATGAGATGTTGAACATGGGTTTCAGGGAAGACATTGAGTTTATCCTTGGCAATACCCCCAACAGAAACAGCATCTGGCTGTTCAGTGCTACCATGCCGTCAGAAGTAAAGCAGGTAAGCAAGCGTTTTATGACCACGCCTGCTGAAGTGACGATTGGAAAAGCCAATGCTGCAAATGAGAACATTGACCATCAATATTACACTACCTCAGGAGTTAACCGTTACCATACCCTGAAAAGGATCATCGATTTCAACCCTGGTATCTATGGGATTATTTTCACCCGTACCAAGGCGGATGCTCAAAGCATCACGGAATCATTGATCAGGGAAGGATATGACATTGAGGCCCTTCACGGGGATCTGACACAGGCCCAGAGAGACAAGGTGATGGCCAGGTTCAGGGAGAAAAACCTTCAGTTGTTGATTGCAACCGATGTAGCCGCCCGTGGCATTGATGTGCAGGGTATTACCCATGTAATCAATTATGAGCTACCAGATGATCCGGAAGTATATACCCATAGAAGTGGTAGAACGGGACGTGCGGGCAAAAGTGGAATTTGTATTTCTATTATCAGTCAACGTGAGGCCTACAGGTTGCGCCAGATTGAGAAACTGCTGAACAGCCGCTTCCACAAACTGGACATCCCTTCCGGAAAAGACGTTTGTAGAAAGCAGTTTTTCCATTTTATCGATAAAATGTTGAAAGCAGACATCAGCCATGGTGAATATGAAACCTATATTCCTTTGCTCCGTGAGAAATTTGTGGACATGGAGAAGGAAGAGATTCTTACAAGGGTTGCTGCACTGGAATTTGATAGGTTCCTTCAGTATTATGAGAATGCAGCTGATCTAAACGTGAGAGAAGACCGCAGGACTGAAAGAACCAGCGACCGTTTCAATGAGCGCTCAACCGACAGGCGTGAGCCAGGTGGAAGAAGAATGGAGCGTTCATCCTCTGATCGTGGTGGGGCCGGTTACAAGAAGCTTTTCATTAATCTTGGAACCAAAGATGGTTTCTACAAGGCTAGTTTTCTGCAGTTCATTCTTGACCTCAGTGACCTGAAGAAAGAAGTATTGGGTAAGATTGACATGAAGGAAATGAACAGTTGGGTAGAGATCGAAAATGGCTCGGCCAACCAAATGATCAAGATGATTGACGGCAAAAAATTCAAGGGCAGACAGATACGAATGAACGATGCTGACAGCGGAGGCCCAAGAAAGAGATTTTAATTTGATTTTTGAAAATGTTCTAAGTTTCTTATATTTGTATAGATGATATCGAACAGAACCCGTTACTTCTTTTATTTTTATTACTACTTTACCGGTGGTACGGGAATTTTTTGTTGAAAATCAAATATTAAACACAACATCAACATAAGAATCCCGGTTAACCCCCGGGATTTTTTTTTAATCAAAAACCAATGAGCGAGAAGAGGTTGGAAAAGAAATCAAAGAAGGGCGCAAATAAACATAAGCTGCCAAATTTACCTGTGGCCATCCAGGGGTATGAAGGCAGCTTTCACCAGGTAGCTGCAAGGTCTTTTTATGGGAAAAATGTACAGATTCTTCCCTGTGCAACATTCCCTGAAGTAATCAAGCACTCCTCAGACAAACGTGCCACCATGGGCGGTATCATGGCGATTGAAAATTCCATTGCCGGAAGTATTTTGCCCAACTACAATCTTCTCCAAAAGTCAGCACTTTTCGTTGCTGGAGAAGTCTATCTGCAGATTGACCAGCACTTGATGGTTAATCCGGGTGTACAACTTGCAGATATTAAAGAAGTGCATTCTCATCCAATGGCACTCCAGCAGTGCCTGGGATTCCTAAACCAACAAGGATGGAAACTGATTGAAACCGAGGATACTGCGTTGAGTGCCAAGCATGTTCATTCAAGGAAAAGCAAGCATGTGGCAGCAATTGCCGGAAAGCTGGCTGCAGAATTGTTTGGTTTGGAAATCATTGCTCCGAAGATTCATGATGTTAAAAACAATTATACCAGGTTTCTGGTCCTCCAACAATGTCCTTCCGAGGTGGAGGGTGCCAACAAGGCATCCATCAATTTTCAAACAGATCATTCAAGAGGAAGGCTGTCTGAAGTGTTGACGGTGATTGCAAAAGAAGGCATTAACCTTAGCAAACTTCAATCGTTTCCCATTGCCGGAAGCAAGTTCAAGTATGGGTTTCATGCCGATCTTGAGTTTGATGACATTGCCCAGTACAATAAACTGATCGGGAAATTGGAAAAGAAAACTGCATCTCTCAGGGTTTTGGGTGTATATAAAAAAGGAAAATTCAATAAGTAGGATCATGATCAATGTTTCATCGCGATTGAATGGTATTGGTGAATATTATTTTTCATCAAAGTTGAGGGAGATTGAAGAACTCAATAAAGCCGGCCATCAGGTTATCAACCTGGGTATTGGAAGCCCTGACCTGCCACCACATCCTTCCGTGGTAGAGGCCTTGCACCAGGAAGCAGCCAAGCCCAATACCCATGCCTACCAGTCTTATAAGGGATCTCCTTTGCTGCGCAATGCAGTTTCAGCCTGGTACAAGAAATGGTATCAGGTGGATGTAGACCCTAATGCGGAAGTGCTGCCCCTTATTGGAAGCAAGGAGGGTATCATGCACATATGCATGACCTACCTGGATCAGGGTGATGCAGCCCTGGTTCCCAACCCTGGTTATCCAACCTATACCAGCGCAGTAAAATTGGCGGGTGGAGAAGTACTCCCTTACCGGTTGGACGAAACACATGATTGGCATCCTGATATCAATGCATGGAAACAAATGATTGAGCTTTATAATGCCCAATCCAGCGGAAAAGTGAAATTGCTTTTCCTGAATTACCCTCACATGCCATCGGGTCAGTTGCCCGACAAGCAATTGTTGCAGGAAATCATTGATTTTGCCAAAGCCAATAACATCCTGATTGTTCATGACAATCCTTATAGTTTTATCCTCAATAATGACCCATTGAGTCTTTTTGCATTTGACAAGAACAAGGAGGTCGTTGTAGAGCTCAATTCACTGAGTAAGTCCCATAACATGGCCGGATGGCGTGTGGGAATGGTAGTGGGTTCATCAGCGCACATCAATGCCATATTGCGCTTTAAAAGCAACATGGACTCCGGCATGTTTTTACCCGTCCAGGTTGCCGCAGCAAAAGCGTTGCAATTGGGTAAGGAATGGTTTGATGAAGTCAATGAAATATACGCGCAACGCAAGGAGCAGGCCTTGGTCTTGCTTGATTTGCTTGGATGCAATTATTCAAAAAGTCAGGTGGGCATGTTTGTCTGGGCACGCATCCCAGAGCAGTATGCATCAGGATTTGAATTGAGCGATGCCGTTCTTGAAAAAGCACGTGTTTTTATTACTCCTGGTGGAATATTTGGTGATGCTGGAAATGAATATGTACGCTTGAGCCTTTGCAGCAAGAGGGAGATTTTGGAGGAAGCCATTGATCGTGTGAGAAAAACATTTAGAAAACCATAATATTCATCATATCAATCAACCATGAAAAAGAATTTTGCCATCGTAGGTGTGGGTTTGATCGGAGGATCGCTGGCGCTCAAGTGCAGAAAAAATGGGTTGGCCAATAGGATTGTTGGTGTTGACAGCAATCATGAGCATGGTTTGAAGGCCGTGGAATTGGGGCTTGTTGACGAGATGATGCCAATGGATGAGGCCATCCTTGTTGCGGATGTAATTGTGTTGGCTGTTCCGGTAGGTGCCTTGTCTAGGTTGCTCCCTTACGTGTTAGATAGGGTATCACACCAGGTAGTTATTGATATGGGTTCGACCAAAGGCCAGTTGGCCAAGCTTGTAAAAGATCATCCCCACAGGGGAAGGTTCGTAGCCTCTCATCCCATGTGGGGTACTGAATACAGTGGCCCTGAGGCAGCTATTGAAACTGCTTTTGAGGACAAAGCAGTGATTGTATGTGATGCCATAGATAGTGATCCTGGTGCATTGGAGATGGCAACTGAGATTTTCAATTCATTGAAGATGCGCATCATCGAAATGGGGGCCAATGACCATGATCTTCATGCCGCCTATGTAAGTCATATTTCCCACATCACATCGTTTGCCCTGGCCAATACCGTGTTGGAAAAAGAGAAAGAAGATGATGCCATTTTTGAAATGGCCAGTGCAGGTTTTGAAAGTACTGTGCGTTTGGCAAAAAGCAGTCCAGAAATGTGGACGCCCATTCTCATGCAAAACCGTGAAAATATTCTTGATGTACTCAATGAGCATATTACCCAATTGAGAAAATTCAAGTCATGCCTTGAAAAAGAGAACTGGGAATACCTCAATGAGTTGATGAGCAAAGCAAACCAGATCCGCAGGATCATACACTAATACACGTAAACCTTCCTTATTTAATCCTTAATTTTACAAAATGGAATCAACTGAAACAACGCATCAGTCAGCTGTTCAGGCCGCTTGGAACAAAAGGCCCCTTATTATTTCAGGTCCTTGCAGTGCAGAAACAGAAGAGCAAGTCATTGAAACCGCAGAACGTCTTGCCAAGACAGGCAAGGTAGACATGTTGCGTGCAGGAATCTGGAAACCACGTACCAAGCCTGGTATGTTTGAAGGCATTGGTGCCAAAGGGTTGCCATGGCTGCAAAAAGCAAAAAAACTTACTGGCTTGCCTACCACAGTTGAAGTGGCAACAGGAAAACAAGTTGAAGATGCCCTGACGTTTGATGTTGATGTATTGTGGATTGGTGCAAGAACCACCGTGAACCCTTTTAGTGTTCAGGAAGTGGCAGATGCTTTGCGTGGTGTTGATGTACCTGTATTGATCAAGAATCCCATCAACCCAGATCTTGAACTTTGGCAGGGCGCTGTTGAGCGCGTAGCAAGGGCTGGCATCAAACAAATCGGATTGATCCATCGTGGATTTTCTTCCTACGGAAATACGGAATTCAGGAACGCGCCCATGTGGCATTTGGCCATTGAGATGAAGCGCCGCATGCCTGGCATGCCCATTATCAATGATCCTTCTCATATTTGCGGACGCAGGGATATTTTGCAGGCAACTGCCCAGAAAGCAATCGACCTCGACTTTGATGGTTTGATGATTGAAAGCCATATTGATCCTGATAATGCCTGGAGTGATGCCAAACAACAAATCACGCCAGAGCGTCTTGCAGAGATGTTATCTGCCATCAGCTGGAGAAAAGAAGATGTTTCATCTGAATCCTACCATGCGGCACTTGATAAATTGCGCGAGCAAATCAATCATATTGACGATGAATTGATGCAATTGATTTCACAAAGGATGTCCATCGCAGAAAAAATTGGAGAATACAAGCGCAACAACAATGTTACCATCCTTCAGTCAACCCGTTGGAATGAAGTGCTTGACAAGGCATTGATGAAAGCTGGCAAGGTTGGTTTGAGTGAAGAGTTCATTACCCGTTATATGGATGCTATCCATATGGAAAGCATCAACAGGCAGAATAAAATCATGAATGACTGATTTGAATGAACAAGAAGAAATTTATATTTTCAAGTGCTTCCGTTGATTTTTATTTTGATGCATTGTTTAGCCGACTGGATACTGTTGTTGACAGGAAGAAAGCAATCATCATTACGGATGCCCATGTTTTTGAAGCCCATCAATCCAAGTTCAGGAACTGGAATGTGATTACATTGAAGCCCGGTGAGGAGTACAAGGTGCAACCCACGGCAGATGCAATCATTGAACAGCTGATTGAATTTCAAGCCGACAGGAAGTCCATTCTTGTTGGTGTTGGAGGCGGTGTGGTGACCGACCTGACTGGATATGTAGCCTCCATTTTCATGCGGGGTATCCAGTTTGGTTTTGTTCCCACTTCGTTGCTGGCCATGGTGGATGCATCCATCGGAGGCAAAAATGGAATTGATGTTGGCCAGTATAAAAACATGGTGGGCATCATCCGGCAGCCTTCTTTCATTTACTACGATCAATCCTTTTTGAAAACGCTTCCAGATGCAGAATGGTCGAATGGATTTGCAGAAATCATCAAGCACGCTTGTATCCTGGATGCCAAGTCTTTTCAATTGCTGGAGTCTTCCACTTTGGATAAGGTCAAGAAGAGTAAAAAGTTGATGCAGGAAATCATCCTCAGCAATGTTAAGCTAAAGGCTGGTATTGTGAAAAGGGATGAGTTTGAAGCAGGGGAGCGAAAAATATTGAATTTCGGACATACCCTTGGTCATGCGTTAGAAACACAATACGAACTGACCCATGGACAAGCCGTTTCTCTTGGGATGGTTTTTGCTGCTTGGCTTTCTGAAAACCTGCTCGGGTTTAAGGATGCAGCACGTATTGAAAAAACTTTGATCAATTTTAGTTTGCCAACAAGGAGTGTTTTCGATGTTGAAAAAGTATTCAATGTCCTCAAAATGGACAAAAAAAGAATCAGCAAAGCCATGGGCTATATTTTGTTGAAACGAATAGGCAAGGGCGTCATCAGTGATATTGATGTGGATGCAATCAAAACGCATCTCTCCGTTTACAACGAAACAAACAAAAACAAAAAATGATTGCAATCGTTCGTCCATCCAGGATCTCTGGAATTTTGTGTGCGCCGCGCTCCAAGAGCGACATGCAAAGGGCTTGTGCTGCAGCTTTGCTTCACCAGGGGGTCACCCATATCATTGATCCTGGCAAAAGCAATGATGACTTGGCAGCATTGGATGTCATTTCAAAATTAGGTGCTGAAGTTGCTGTGCAGGACAAAACAGTAGTCGTCAAGAGCAAAGGGGTTCATCCGTTTTTTGATCAAATCAATTGTGGTGAGAGTGGTTTAGGCATAAGGATGTTTACTCCCATTGCATCGCTTAGCTCAAAGGAGTTGACAATCAGTGGTACTGGTTCTCTGCTCAACAGGCCCATGCATTTTTTTGATGCAATTTTTCCACGGCTTGGCATCTCCATCCATTCAAATGCAGGAAGGTTGCCGCTGGTGATCAAGGGCCCAATGCTGCCCAGTTCAATTGAAGTGGATGGTAGTTTGAGCTCCCAATTTCTGACTGGTTTGTTGATGGCCTATTCTGCTGCCGGAGCAAGGGATGTTACCATCACGGTGAAAGACCTGAAAAGCAAGCCATACATTGATCTTACGCTTGGTGTGTTGACATCGTTTGGCATGAAAGTTCCAGTGGTAAAGGATTACGAGACCTTCACTTTCAGTGCAGTTGATCATGTTCAGCCTGTTGGAGAAATCAGCTATCTTGTTGAAGGAGATTGGAGTGGTGCTTCATTTTTATTTGTTGCAGGTGCCATTGCCGGAGGAATCAGCATTCAAGGAATGAAGGCAGATTCTGTTCAGGCAGACATAAAAATTTTGGAAGCGATCAAAGATGCTGGTGCATCACTCAGGTATGAAGACGGACTATTCC
This sequence comes from uncultured bacterium, assembly GCA_903834825.1. Lineage (GTDB taxonomy): Bacteria > Bacteroidota > Bacteroidia > Chitinophagales > Chitinophagaceae > Pollutibacter. Next base: position 9,894 of record CAILKQ010000137.1, read on the forward strand.
ATGTAGGACCGGCTGATTTACATGCATTTCATTTTGATGCCACAGAATGCCCTGATCTGTTTCCTCCTTTGGTAGCCCTTGCTGCATATTGTTCAGGAAATACTGTCATCAAAGGAGCCCTGCGCTTGACCCACAAGGAAAGCAACAGGGCATTGACCCTGCAGGATGTTTTTGGTAAAATGGGTGTGCACATAGAACTGGATGGAGACTTGATGATTGTTCATGGAAATCGTCATCTTAAGGGTGCAAAGGTGCATTCTCACCATGACCACAGGATTGCCATGGCTGCAGCTATTGCCGCTTTGGGTGCCGATGGTGAGGTTCTGATTGAAGAGGCAGAAGCCATCAACAAATCCTACCCTGATTTTTATGAACATTTGAAAGCCTTGGGTACTTCCATAACATTACAAACGGTTTAAACTGATCCAATGAATCATTTCGGTAAATTATTTTCAGTCAATATTTTCGGCGAATCACATGGAGAAAGTGTTGGTGTAGTTATTGATGGTTGCCCTGCAGGAATGCCACTTGTTGTAGAGGATTTTATTGTCGATACTGAAAGACGAAAAGGAGGAACCCAAAAAGGTACCACTCCCCGTCAGGAAGAAGACCTTCCCTTGTTCAAAAGTGGTGTATTCAACGGCAGAACAACAGGTGCACCCTTGACCCTCTTGTTTGAAAACAAGAACACGAGATCTGGTGATTATGAGAAACAACGTGCCGTGCCAAGGCCCGGACATGCCGATTTCGTTGCCCATAAAAAATTTAACGGGTTTGAGGATTTTCGTGGAGGTGGTCATTTTAGTGGTCGCTTGACACTTTGCCTGGTTGCAGCGGGTGTAGTTGCCAAAAAAATATTAAACACCATTACTGTTGTTGCAGAAATCACTTCCATTGGGGGATCGTCTGACCCTGAAAAGGGGTTGCAAAAAGCGATTGAAAACAAAGATTCTGTCGGAGGAATTGTAGAATGCAAAGTCAACGGGTTGCCTCTCGGATTGGGTGAGCCTTTTTTTGATTCTGTCGAATCCCTGATCGCTCATGCGGTATTCGCTATTCCTGCAGTGAGAGGGATTGAATTTGGCACCGGATTCAAGGCCGCAGCAATGTTTGGCATTGACCACAATGATGCCATTGAAAATGCTGATGGAAAAACAAGCACCAACCATGCAGGAGGTATTGTTGGAGGAATTACCAATGGCAATGAGCTTGTGTTCAGGATTGCCATAAAGCCCACTTCTTCAACCCCCAAAGACCAGTTTACGTATAATTGGGAAACGGATCAGATGGAATCTTTTGCTGTAAGAGGAAGGCATGATCTTTGTATTGCCTTGCGGGTACCTCCTGTATTGGAAGCAACTGCCGCCATTGTATTGGTTGACCTCATGTTGCGGGAGCAAGTGATAAAAAGGGTATATTCATAAAATAATTCTGATCAATGGGGCTTATTTATCATATTACAACAAGGGAAGCGTGGACAAAAGCAAATGAGACAGGATCCTATGTAGCCCCATCACTCAAGGAAGAGGGGTTCATTCATTGCAGTGAATTGTCTCAGGTTGAAGACATCAGATCCAGGTTTTATGCGGGTGTTCAAGACCTCGTTTTGCTTACTATAGACACAGAAAAACTGAGGAGTCAGTTGATTTTTGAATGGTCACCTTCTGTACAAGGTACTTTCCCCCATATTTACGGACCAATCAATCCTGATGCTGTTGTTGACCTGACAACGGTTTAATGATCAATCAATCTTTGAGCCCAGTACCTTGAAAGAAAGGTCAAGTACATCATAGGCCGATGCACCTTGCCAGGAATAATGCCACCATTCTGTTTCCAGTGGTACAAAGCCGTATTTTTCCATGGTGGATTTCAGCAACGCTCTGTTTCTGATCCTGAAGCCATCAATATTTAATGCCCCATGAAAAGCAGCTGGTGAGAAATCATCGAAGGGGGTTGGCATTTCCAATTCTTTTCCTGATTTTAGATCCACCAGGGTCAGGTCAACCGATGTTCCCCGGTTGTGTCCGCTTCCCTTTGATGGATTCGCTACAAATCGTTCATCATGGATCAGTTCCCAAAATCGAACTGTCGTACGATAGGGCCGGTAGGCATCCCATATTTTAATGCCCAGGCCTTTCCCTTTCAATTCCTCAGCCACTTTTGCCAAGGCCATGGCCGGTTTGCGTCTCAGGTAGGTGGTATGGGTGTTTTTCGGATACAGGCGCTGGCCGGTAAAATTATTTTTACTTGCATACCTAAGTTCGTATTGCACAGTAGGAATCAGGCTTTTCAGTTCAATCATGGCCTGAAGAGAATCGCGTTCAACCATGTTGTAAAATGAAATTTTGTCTTTGATAGGTTTAAACTCAATGGTCTGTTTTTCTTGTGCCCATGCCATTGACACAATAAGTGCACAATAGACCGTCGCAATGTTTTTATTCATCACAAATAAATGGTTAATTGAAGGATGATATTACTAAGATAGTGCGAACCAATGGTATAAATTCTTTTACTGTATTGATATTCAATTATTTATGTTAAAGTATTTTTGGGTTGTTGTGATTGGCTACCTTTGAGTTTCACTGGTGTTGAACAAAATGACGATTTTTTTTAAAGCCATATCTTCTTATTTCATGGTCATCATGATCATGATGGGGCCCATTGTATCAGCTGCTCAGGGCAAAGTCAACTACAGGAATGTTGCTCAATCAGATAGTGCTGTGGGCTATGCCAGTTTTTATTCCAATAAATTCATTGGTAAGAAAACTGCGAGTGGAGAGGTTTTTAGACAAGATAAATTGACATGCGCACACAATACTTTCCCCATGGGAACCCTCCTCAAGGTGACAAACCTAAAAAATGACAAAACAGTAACGGTAAGGGTCAACGATCGGCTTCATCATCGAAATCCCAGGCTGGTAGACTTGACAATTTTAGCAGCCAAAACCTTGGATTTTAAGGCTAGTGGCATCGTAAAGGTAAAGGTAGAGGTGCTTAAATGAGGCTAATTCAGATTAATTAGCCCAAAAACCAATAATTATTTTAAGTTTCAACTCTCACCGACTATTTTTGTTGTACTCAAAACTCAACTGTTTATGAAAAGAATACTATTATTTGTTTTTGCCATGGCATTGTTCCAGGCAGGATTTTCTCAGTCAAAGCCATCTAACAAGAAAAGCAGACAACTTGGGATCCAGTTTACGGGTCATGATTTCGAGACTACTGCTGATCTAACATCAAAAGGGATGTCTTTTGTTTTAGCCGATAACAAATGGAGCAGTTTTGATCGGAAAAGGGTTGGTATGGCCATTACATACACTGACGGATTGACCGAAAAGTTTGATTTCAATGCAAGGTTTGGGATGTCAGATGTAGATTATACCCTTTCCAACAAGCCCTACGCATCCAGTACAGGGGCCAGAACTTATTTCGAATTGGATGCCAACCTCTTCATGAAGTTGTTGACCGATGACCATCTTGTATCACCTTTCCTCTCACTTGGTGTTGGTGCATCAGTATGGAAAGGATATCATGCAGCGTATATCCCTGCAGGTGTTGGACTTCAGTTTAATGTTTTTGATGAAACATTTTTGGTTGTACAAAGCCAGTACAGAATTCCTGTAACAGCGAATGCTGCCAACAATTTGTTTTTCAGCATTGGTGTCTCTGCAGTGCTTGATAAATAAATATCACTGTTTAAAAGACATAAAAAAAAGCCTGGAAACATCCAGGCTTTTTTTTATTGTTTTTTGCCGAATACCCTTTTCAAAAATCCCCCACGCTTTCGTTCAACACTGTCTTTAGTAGGCTTGATATTCTCTTTAACCGGTGCAGGACTTGGTTTGGCTGCTTCTCTTGGAGTAGAGGGGTCTTCAAATTTTTGTGATTCAGTGACAACTTTTTCCTTGCCAGTGCTGATTGGAATTTCAATATACTCTCCAGACTTGTTGCCATCTTCACCTTCTACAGGTAGCAACTCCTGGGCATCTACGGCTTGGTTATAGTCAAAAATAATCTCGTTTTGCATGCTTGCTGGGGGGATGAATGCAGCACCTGGGTCTATATTCAGGCTTTTGTCATTGAACACCTGCTGATAATAATAAGCCCAAGCTGGCATGGCCATCTGAGAACCTCCTGAAGTGTAAAGCATCCTGAGGAAAGGATCGTCGGCGCCGACCCAAACGCCTGATAAAAGTTGTGGGCTGAACCCAATGAACCAACCATCAGCATTGTCGTTGGTGGTTCCTGTTTTGCCTGCAACTTGCCCACTGATGCCATATGCGCCCCTCAAGGCCCTTCCGGTTCCAAAATCCACTACACCCTGTAGCATCTTGGTCATGATATATGCTTCACTCTCGCTGATTACTTCCCTGGATTCCGACCTGAAAGAGGCCAGCACATTGCCATTCCTGTCTTCAATACGGCTGATAAAATAAGGTTTTACATTGAAACCCCTTCCTGGAAACATGCTGTAGGCCTGTACCATTTCAAACAAAGATAGATCGGCAGAACCGAGTGCAATGGACGGATAGGGGGGTATTTTACTTGTAATTCCACATTGTTTAGCAAATTCAACCGTACGGTCAACACCCAGTTGATTGATCAGGTAGACAGCGCCAGGGTTTTTTGAAAATGCAAGGCAGATAGCCATCGGGCCACCATCACCGTCTATCATTTTGCCACCCATGTTGATGGGGCCACCAGGGAAAATGGATTCAGGTTTATACCCGTTCATTACGCCCAATGTATAAAGGATGGGCTTGAATGTTGACCCCACTTGTCTTTTTGTCTTGATGTTTACATGGTCAAACTTGAACCTTCTGAAATTGCTTCCTCCCACCCAGGCTTTCACTTCACCTGTTTGTGGGTCCATTGACAGGAGGCCAATCTGCATGATTTGTTTGTGATAGCGAATGGAATCAATAGGAGTCATCATGGTATCGGTCTCCCTTTTTTCATTCCAGGAGAAGATTTTCATTTTCACCGGTTCCATGAAGCTCTTTTTGATTTCTTCCTCATCGAGCCCATCATCCTTGAGATTCCTCCACCGGTCAGATTGTTTCATGGCATTCGTCATCACGGCTTTGCCCTCAGGGGTTTTCCAGGTTGAACCATCCTTGATGTTGTACTGGCTGCTGAAGACCTTTTGTAGGTTCTGCATGTGCCTGTAAACCGCTATTTCTGCATACTCCTGCATCCTCGGATTGATGGTTGTGAATATTTTTAATCCATCTTTGTAGATATCGTAAGGTTCTCCTGTTGCAGGGTTTTCATTTTCCTTGCACCAGCCCTTCAATTCTTCCCTCAGTATTTCCCGGAAATAGGGTGCAATACCCGAATTTTCATCCAGCTTCTGGTACTTCAATTGAATGGGGGCAATTTTCATCGCCCTTGCCTCTTCTTTGGTCAATACGTCGTTTCTCACCATTTGGTCAATAACCGTATTGCGCCTGGCCATGGCAGCCTTCGGATTGCGCCTTGGATTGTATCTTGTGCTTCCCTTGAGCAATCCAACCAATACGGCGGCCTCTTCAACCGCAAGTTGTCCTGGCTCCTTCTGGAAATACGTTTTGGCGGCATTCCTGATGCCATAGGTCTCATCCCCGTAATTCACCATGTTCAGGTATAGGGTGATGATTTCCTCTTTGGTAAGGTTGCTTTCAAGGCGAATGGCTACTATCCACTCCTTGAGCTTCTCAATAATCCTGGTAACACTTTTACTGCTCTGTTGACCCAACAAAGATTTGGCTGTTTGCTGGGTGATCGTGCTGGCCCCACCCTCACTGCCCAGAAAGACAATTGCGCGCAGCAGACTTTTGATATCAATTCCAGAATGCTCATAAAATCGCTCATCTTCAGTTGAAACCAGGGCCCTGATTAC
>CAILKQ010000138.1 GCA_903834825.1 uncultured bacterium
CGGTTTCCATTGCAACATTTGGCGCCATTTCAGATGGATTGAAGTTGAACACAGTGGCCATCAACAATGCCATCAATGCATTGCATCAAAAAGGGGGTGGTGTTGTGCTTGTCCCCCAAGGACTTTGGCTGACAGGACCCATTGTCCTCAAAAGCAATATCAACCTGCATGTTCAGCAGGGGGCCATCCTCTTGTTCTCACCAGATTTCAACCAATATAAACTCGTAGAAGGCAATTGGGAAGGGCTGAAGCAGATGCGCAACCAGTCGCCCATTTCAGCAACCGGAGCAACCAATGTAGCCATCACTGGCAAAGGAATCATTGATGGCAATGGCGGAGGATGGCGCCAGGTCAAGAAAGAAAAACTGACCGAGGGCCAATGGAAAAAATTATTATCCAGTGGAGGGATCCTCAGCGAAGACAAAAAAACATGGTACCCAACGGCTTCTAATTTCAAGGGCAACAACGAAAAAAATCCCGGAGTGATTTCACCGGAAAAAACAACAGCATACTACCAGTCGGTCAAGGATTTTTTGCGCCCCAACATGATTGTATTCACGTCTTGTAAAAATGTTTTGTGGGAAGGCGTAACCTTCCAGAACTCAGCAGCTTGGTGCCTTCATCCCCTCATGTGTGATAATTTGATTGTTCGCGACATCAAGGTAAAGAATCCATGGTTCGCCCAAAATGGCGATGGCATTGATGTGGAGAGCTGTAACAATGTATTGATTGAAAACTCCATCTTTGATGTGGGCGATGATGCCCTCTGCATGAAGAGCGGAAGGGATGAGGCTGGCAGGCAAAGAGGGATGCCAACCCAGAATGTTACTATCCGTGGTTGCACGGTTTATTCAGCCCATGGAGGATTCGTGATCGGAAGCGAGATGAGTGGTGGGGTAAGAAACATTGATGTGAAAAATTGCAGTTTCATCGGAACAGATATTGGCCTCAGGTTCAAAACAACCAGGGGCCGTGGTGGTGTTGTGGAGAACATCACCATCAGCGATATCGTGATGAAAGATATTCCCGGAGAGGCCATTCTGTTTGACATGTATTATATGTCCAAAGACCCCGTGCCAGTTTTTGGCGAAAAACAAGACATGCCGGTCATTGAAAGAAAACCCTTGGACATCACCACGCCTTCTTTCAAAAATTTCAAGATCAGCAGGGTTTATTGTGATGGTGCAGAAAAGGCCATCTTCATCCGCGGACTTCCAGAAATGCAGATCTCCAATATTCACCTCAAAGACATGGCCTTCAGTGCCAACAAGGGGATAGAAATCCAGGAGGCCAATGGCATTACCCTCTCCAATATCGATCTGAAGTTAAGAGATACAAGTTCTACTATCAAGGTGCAGCAAAGCACTGGCGTCATCACAACCGGGATACGGGCCAATGCTTTTCATAGCAAACCGCTCAGTCAATCCCTGTCTCAAACGGCCATGCGCATCTGGCCTGATTCATTCATGATTGCTGGAGACAAACAACCCAAGTGGCGCTATGATCAAGGGGTAATCCTGAAGGGCATAGATGAGGTCTGGAATGCCACAGGAGACAGGACCTGGTTCAATTATATCCAACAATCCATGGATTATTATGTAGGAGAGGATGGATCCATCAAAGGGTATAAAAAGGACGAATACAATATTGACCATGTCAACAACGGAAAAGTGTTGTTGATGCTCTTTCAGGTTACCGGGAAGGAGAAATACAGGAAAGCGGCACAGTTGCTCCGTGAACAACTGCTCACGCATCCACGCACGAGAGAAGGTGGATTCTGGCACAAAAAAATCTATCCCTCACAAATGTGGTTGGACGGTTTGTACATGGGACAACCATTCATGGCAGAATATGCAAAATTGTTTCACGAAGACAAGGCCTTTGATGACATCGTCCTGCAGTTTCGCCTGATGGAAAAATATGCCAGGGATCCCCAAACCGGATTGTTGTACCACGGGTGGGATGAAAGCCGC
>CAILKQ010000139.1 GCA_903834825.1 uncultured bacterium
AACAAGCTGACCGCAGACAACATCAAGGAGTTTGACTATAGCGTTGGTCCGCTTTCTTCTAGGGCCATTGTAAAATGGATATTTGAAAACAAAACAGGATCCGTTTCTGAGCCTTTCGACCTCAAAGACCAATATGTGGTTGCCGTGGTTGTCAACGAAATCGAAGAAGGCGTTCAGCCTGCATCGTTTGCAAGGGCGTTGGTAGAGCCAACCCTGAGGAACAAGAAAAAAACGGAAATGGTGGCCCAAAAGGCAGGAGCTGAGAAAAACCTGGACAAATTGGCTGCTTTGCTCGGTGGAACCACCGGAAAAACAGACACGGTCAGGTTTGCCGATCCTTTTGTTCCCAACCTTGGCTCAGAAACAAAAGTAATTGGTGCAGCGTTTAATAAAAAGAACTTGTCTAATACATCAGACGTGATTGACGGTCAAAATGGTGTGTACTATATTAAAGTGAATCAGGTTGGTGCTCTTCCAACACCAGCAATTGATTTTGTTGGCCAAAAGAAGGCGCTTGAGTCACAGATGAAGCAATTCGCGGGATACAGCACGATGGAGTCTTTGAAAAAATCAATAAAAATCGTTGATAAAAGAAGAGACGCCGGATACTGATGACATACTGCTCATGAGAAAACAAACGCACAGCCACCCCCAAGGGTGGCTGCTGTATTTTAGGTAACTTTACACCATGGAAGAGATCAGAAACAAAGTTGCAGAAAGCGGTTTGATCACCATCAACCTTGAGCAATACTATCCAGACCACCAGCCCATGCCCCTTGACCTGAAAAACTTTCTTTTTATGGAGATGTTGCTCAAGGAGAAAGATTTTAGGGAGGCCCTTGATCGGCACGATTGGACCCAATACAACAACAAAGACGTTGCGGTCTATTGTTCAACCGATGCCATTGTCCCCATGTGGGCCTATATGCTGGTTGCATCAAAACTTACTGAAATCGCAAGATCAATCATCTCCGGGACACCCGAAGAGGCTTTTAAACAGGTGTTTATCCAAAATATACACCAAGTTGATGCGGCATCATTTGAAGACAAGCGGGTGGTTATCAAAGGCTGCGGAGACAGGCCCGTCCCCGAATATGCATATGCAGAAATATCCATCAAACTCTTACCTGTGGTCAAATCTCTCATGTATGGCGAGCCCTGTAGTACGGTTCCTGTGTATAAAAGAAAATAAAGGGTCTAAAACCCTTTCAGCGAAGCCTTGTATTCGGTCCTTGCCCTTTCAAGATCTTCCGGCGTGTCAATGCCAATGCTGTTTGTTTTTGTTTCTACCATTCTGATGGCAACCCCGTTTTCAAGATACCTCAACTGCTCAAGCATTTCGGTTTGTTCAAGAGCGCCCATGGGCCACTGGGTGAAACTGAGCAGGGTTTCTTTTCTGTAGGCGTATACACCAACGTGCTTAAAATAGGGCAAATCCGCGTTGCGGTTGCGCTTGAAAGGAATGGGAGAACGGCTGAAATAGAGCGCATCGTTGTTTTTATTGCAAACCACTTTTACCTGGTTGGGGTTTTCGGGCTCATCCCCCTCCCCAAACCTTTTCATGACGGAGGCAACGGCTACGGAAGGATCTTCGAAGCACATGAGCAGATCCTGCAGTGGTTCTTTCTCAATAAAGGGCTCATCCCCCTGAATGTTTACCACTACATCAACATCCATTGATGCGATCGCCTCCGCAATCCTGTCGCTTCCACTCTGGTGGTCTTTGGTGCTTTTAATAACAGACCCACCAACAGAAAGAATCTCGTTCATGATGTCATCGCTGTCGGTAACGACCAAGACCTCATCAAAAAGATGCATGGCAACCGCATTTTCATATACCATCCGGATGATGGTTTTTTCACCAATCCTTTGCATGAGTTTTCCTGGAAAACGACTGGCCGCGAAACGGGCGGGAATGACAGCAATATTTTTCACCCTTATTTTAGTTTTTGAAATGGTCTTTTCAGGAGCCGGATAAAATCCTCGTCTTTTTCATTGGGATAGTATTGATCGAGGCCATAACGGATTTTGGAGGGATCGAGCTTCATGAAGGTGCCCAATAACCTGTCCCAGATGGAAAAAACAGCACCATAGTTGCTGTCTGTATAGGGCTGTTTCCAGTGGTGATGCACCTTGTGCATGTTGGGCGAAACCAGGAACCAACTCAGTGTTTTGTCAAGCCACTTGGGTAGGCTGATGTTGGCGTGGGTGAAACCCGTAATGAAAACAAGGGCTGTTTGGTACAACAAAACAGCAAACATGGGTGCTCCGGCCACAAAGATACCGATGTAGAAAAAGACGCCACGCCAAACAGATTCTAATGGGTGGTGGCGAAGTCCGGTGGTTACATCCACATTGTTGTCTGCATGGTGGATGATGTGAAAACGCCAAAAAAGCGGCACCTGGTGTTCCACAAAATGACAAAGCCATCCTGCAAAAAAATCCAATACCAGGCAAGTAGCGATGATCAGTGCTAATGGGCTGAGGTTAAACCAATAAACCATCCCGAATTGGTGTTCATTCGTCCACCCGGCAATGAATACTATCCCTCCGGCAAGCAAGGTATGAATGACGAAGTGAATGGCCGTGAAAGCGATGTTGGTAGCGGCGTGACGGCCCTTGCTTTTTTTGTAATCGGTCTGAAGCAGGGGAATTGCATTTTCAATGATCCACAAAAAGACCATGCCCGCTATAAAAAAACCCGCTCTTTCGAGGGGTCTTTTTTCAAGATCGCTGAAATAGGAGATCAACGCATCCATATCAATTGTTTTTTTAGTTAGACATCAAAGGCATGGCAAGCATCATCAAATCCTCGTTATCGTCTTGTTCTACAGGTTTGATCAAGCCCGCTTTTGTGGGGGTTGACAGCTCCATGCGAACCTCATCACTATTGGTACTTCCAAGCATTTCAATCAAGAACCGGGCGTTAAAAGAAATGGTAATGTCTTCGCCATCATATTGACAAGACATCCTTTCGTTTCCTTCGAAACTAAAGTCAACATCCTGGGCAAGCAACTGAAGTTCGCTGCCTGAAATGCTCAAGGTAACCAGGTTGGTACTCTTGTTGCTGAAGATGCTTACGCGGCGAAGGGCAGACTGAAAATCCTGCCGCGAAATCGTCATCCGGTAAGGGTTGTCTGCAGGAATCACCACTTTGTAATCGGGAAAACGGGCGTCCAGCAGACGACAAGAAAGCTCAACAGTGCCATGTGTAACAAAAAGATGGTTGTTGTTGTATGATACGGCAATCTCGTCTTCATTGTCTGGCAGAGCGTTCTTTAAAAGAGTCAATGGTTTTTTAGGAACGATGAAGTTGTCTGTTCTTGGACATTGCACATCCTTTATTTTGTAGCGCACCAGCCTGTGTGCATCTGTAGCAACAGCGGTGATGCCATTTTTTTCCAACTCAAAAAAAACGCCAGTCATTGCAGGGCGAAGGTCGTCGTTGCTGACCGCAAAAATTGATTTATTGATGGCTGTCAACAACGCATGGCTGGTCATGGTAAAAGCAGAGGTTTCGTCTGCTGCGGGTTCTTTTGGGAAATTGTCTGGGTTCTCTCCCATGACCTTGTACTTACCGTTGTCGCTGGTGATTTCGATACCAAAGTTTTTATCGATGTCAAAAGTCAGTGGTTGATTCGGAAGGTTCTTTAGTGAATCCATGAGGATCTTTGCCGGAATACAAACACGGCCGCTATCTTTGGCTTCAATATCAAGATGGATTTTCATAACGGTTTCCAGGTCAGTGGCAACAACCGTCAGTTTGTTGGTTTCAATCTCAAATAGGAAATCTTCCAGTATCGGCAAAACATTGTTTGAGCCGATAACACCATTGATCTGCTGAAGCTGCTTGAGGAGCGCCGATGAAGAAACAATAAATTTCATAGTCTATCCTTGTTTGTATCAGGCAAATATAGTCGCAACCGGCGTATAAAGCGGCCAAAATTTTCTGACATTTTGGGCAAAAAACAGTGAATAATGTTGAAAACCACTCCCAAGACTGTGGTTAATGATTAATTTGCCAACAATGGAGGATTACGGGTTTAAAAGGAAGCTGTTGACGCCGGATCAGGCTTATGCAAAGATTCGCCATTTTTGTGCCTTTCAGGAAAGGTCGCATTATGAGGTCAAGATGAAGCTTTCCGGTTATGGCATCCCCCGGGCTGATGCCAACCCGATCTTGTCTAAGCTGATTGAGGAGGGTTTTTTGAATGAGGAGAGATTTGCGGCGGCTTTTGTGGGTGGAAAGTTCAGGATCAAACAATGGGGCAGGAAAAAGATCGAGATGGAGCTGAAAAAAAGGCATGTATCCGCCTATAGCATCAGCAAGGCCCTGAGGGAAGAGATTGACCTGCCGGCCTATGAGAAAACATTGATGAAGCTGATTGAAAAAAAGTGGACATCTTTGAGGGCCCCCGGAAATACGGTATTTGTAAAGCAATCCAAAACCCGGCAATACCTTTTGATGCGGGGTTTTGAAAACGATATTGTTTCAAAAAAACTCAAACTGTTTTTGGATGGACAAGCTGATCATAACAACAGTACAGACTGATTTACACTGGGAAAACAAGGTAGCCAACCTGGAGATGTTGGGTTCCAAAATCATGGGCATCAAGGAAAAGACCAATATCGTGATTTTGCCAGAAATGTTCTCTACGGGCTTTACCATGCAACCGGAGTTGATGGCAGAAAAAATGGACGGAGAAACCATCGCTTGGATGAGGAATATTGCCCGCGAAAAAGGAATCATCCTTGCGGGAAGCTTGAGCATTGAGGAAGAGGGCGAGTATTATAACCGGTTTGTCTGGATGTTACCCAATGGACAGCACGGAACCTATGATAAAAGGCATTGCTTTTCTTTGGGAGGAGAAAATGAGCATTATGCGCCAGGCAACAAGAGGACCATTGCCTCGGTTGGGGGCTGGAGAATCAACCTTCAAATCTGTTATGACCTCAGGTTTCCGGTTTGGGCCAGGCAACAACCATTCGCTGATCCAGAAAAAGACCCTTATCCCGAATACGATTTGATGATCAATGTGGCGAACTGGCCCGAACGACGAAGCCACCACTGGAAAACCCTGCTACAGGCCCGGGCGATTGAAAACCAGTGCTTTGTTGTAGGCGTAAACCGGGTTGGCACCGACGGCAACGGCCTTTACCACAGCGGAGACAGCATGGTGATCGACCCGTTGGGGCAAATCCTCTATCACCAATCCAACGAAGAGGATATTCATACCACCATTTTGGATAAAGCCCAGTTGGAGGAGGTGCGCACCAGGCTTCCGTTTTGGAAGGATGGGGATCATTTTTTATTGGTATAAGGATATTGCTTGGGAAAATAGCATATTAAAATTTGGTTATTTTATTCTGCCATATTTAAGAGCAAGTTTTTTTAAGTATATTCCAATATTCAAATATCCTTACATGCGGCTGACCACCCCCTTATTTTCCTCTAAAATTTCTACCCACACCGTCACCCAGGGCTATCGGGCAATCATAATCCAGATGACATTGCATTGGTGGTCATTAAGCATAAATAACAAATACACACAACAAAAAATAAAATGCTAAATAAATTTTTTTTTAAGTGCTGCGTTATTTTATATACACTGATTCATTTGGATGTTTCTGCACAGGCGCAATATCCAACCGATTATTCATTTGAAAGTTATAAAATTAAAGATGGGTTATCTCTCGGATCAACCTTTACCATCTATCAGGATAAGTTGGGGTATATGTTGGTAGGCAATATTGGTGTAGAAAGATTTGATGGGTATGTTTTTAAGAATTACAGATCAAATGTTTTAGACTCCAATGCTTTGAGGCCGGGTAACATATATGATATCAATGAAGATTCAAGGGGTAATTTATGGGTAGCCAATGGTAGGTTTCTTTCGTATTTAAACCGCAGTACAGATAAATGGAAAAACATCCAGAACTTAAAATATCCGGGGTCAAAATTTGACCTAGTGGTGGATGAACCAAATCAGCAAGTTTTTGCAACTTCCAATGGTTTTGGATTATTGAGTTATCATTATAAGACAGATACTTGGGAGCAGTTCCAATTAGTGAAGGATACAAGCAGTAAAAAAAATTCAAAAAACGTTTTTAATCAATTGGCGCAGTTAGGTGATCATCATTTGTTGATTTCCACCAACAATGGGCTTTTGCTTTTCAATACGAAAACTAAAAAATTTGAAAAAGAGTACTTAAAATCAGACGACCCACTTAAGGAAATCGTTTGTCTGAAATTTGCAAAAATTGATGCTACGCATTATTATATCGGCACCTCAAATGGGGTTTACAAATTTGGTTTAAA
>CAILKQ010000140.1 GCA_903834825.1 uncultured bacterium
ACTGTTGTTCCCACCATGATCTGGGTTTCGCGGTTGACGAAGCGCCTCATGTTCATTTCCTTTTGGGCTGATGTCATCCGGCCATGGACCATGCTGATCCAGTATTGTGGCTCGGGAAACCAGGCCTTCACATTTTCATACCCCTGCATCAGGTCTTCATATTGCATCTTCTCACTCGCTTCAATCAATGGGAAAATAAAATAAATCTGACGGCCCAATTGTATTTCAGACTTGATGAAATCCATGACTTGTGGCCTTCCATCATCCAATCGGTGTACTGTCAAAACAGGTGTTCTTCCTGGCGGCAACTCGTCTATCACACTATAATCAAGATCTCCATAGGCAGTCATGGCCAGGGTTCTGGGAATGGGTGTTGCTGTCATCACCAGCATATGTGGTGGGATGGCATGCTTGCCCCAAAGCTTTGCCCTCTGCGCAACACCAAACTTGTGTTGTTCATCAATCACGGCCAGGCCCAGGTTGCTGAACTGCACCACATCTTCAATCAAGGCATGTGTACCGATGATGATTTTCAACGATCCATCCTGTATGCCTGCCAGTGTTTTTTTTCGCTCAGCTGATTTTGTGGAACCTGTCAAGATGCCAACAGGGAGCTCCAATGGGGCTAACATGGCAGTGAAATTGTCAAAATGCTGTCTTGCCAGAATTTCGGTTGGCGCCATGATGCAGGCTTGGAAACCATTGTCAAGGGCAATGAGCATGGCCATCAAAGCCACAATCGTTTTTCCGCTTCCCACATCACCCTGCAACAGCCTGTTCATTTGCCTGCCGGTACCTGTATCCAATCGAATCTCTTTTAACACGCGCTTTTGAGCGCCTGTCAGCGGAAAGGGTAAATATTGATGGAAGAAAACATTAAAATAATCACCCACTTTAGAAAATACCACCCCACGCGAAAACCTGTGCCTAGCAGAACGCAACATGCCCAGGCGAAGCTGTGCCGTAAAAAGTTCCTCAAATTTTAACCGGTATACCGCTTGCTGGTAGGCATCTGCAGAAGACGGAAAATGGACTTGCCCAAAAGCCTGCCAGCGAGAAATGAGGTTTTCCTTTTCAAGAAAAAATCTTGGCAAGACTTCTGGAATTTGTTTTTCGTCCAGTAGTAAAAACAGCTGTTCAGTCAGTTTTCCTATGCCCCTTCCATTCAGCCCTCTTGCCTTAAGCTTTTCTGTTACCGGATAGACCGGCTCCATGGATGGCTTGGTTGAGGCATTGGCATCCTTGACGGATTCCAGTTCAGGATGTGTCATTTGAGGTTTCCCCAAAAAGAAACCCAGTTTGCCAAATGCAAGATACTCCCCACCCACAGCAAGTGTTTTCTGCACCCAATTGATTCCTTGAAACCAGGTCAGTTCCAGGATCCCAGTTCGATCACGAAACTGTGCAACCAATCGCCGGGCCCTTCTCTCCCCAATAATTTCCATGGAAACAATGAATCCCCTGACCTGAATATATTCCATGGAAGGGCTGATTTGCCCAATGGGCTGAACACTGGTCTTGTCCAGGTGTTTGTAGGGAAAATGACTCAAGAGGTCCTCAAACGTAAAAATCTGCAGTTCCTTTTTGAGCATATCTGCCCTTAACGGACCTACCCCCTTGAGGTATTCGATGGGATTTTGTAATATGGTGGACCTTGTAGTAATGGTATGATTGGTCTTACAAAATTAATTGTTTTCAAATGGAGTGGAAAACTATATAACGGATTGCTTCATGCTATTGTTTTACGTAATTTTGTTTCTTAACAGTAGAATGGATGTCAACAATAGCATGGACCATTAAATCTTTCCCGGAGCTTTCCCCGTCAGCGCTTTATGGCATATTAAAGCTAAGAAGTGAGGTATTTGTTGTTGAACAGCAATGCATTTTCCTGGACATGGATGACAAAGACCAGGAATCACGCCATGTAATGGGCCGCTTGAATGATGAGCTGGTAGCCACATGCAGGATTCTCCCTCCTGGCCTGGCTTACGATGAACCCTCCATCGGACGCGTGGTAGGATCTCCGCGCTACCGTGGAAAAGGAGCAGGAATAGCGCTGATGGAAAATGCCATCCAAGAAACCATGCGCCTCTATGGAACATTGCCCATTAAAATTGGGGCACAACTTTACCTCAAACGTTTTTACGAAAGTTTTGGTTTCGTGCAATGCAGCGAAACCTATATGGAGGACGATATCCCACACATCAAAATGTTGAGAAAGGCGTAGAAATACGTATTCAACCCCCTGCATTTGCCTCAATTTTTATTGCTCAAGAAGCTTTAACATAATATTTCTATAAAGCTTCCGTTTCAATAGTGTCCAAAAGACCCTAATCCTAAAATCCATACCCATGAAAGCTATTCTGCACAGCCTGTGTAAGACATTATGTCTCATTGCCTTGATTGTCGTTATCGACACTGGCAGCACAAAGGCTCAACAATCCCGGTTCGAATATGGCTTCACATATGGCCCCTCCAATTTTCTTGGAGATCTTGGTGGCAACAGTGGCAAAGGCGGAACCTTTCTCAAAGACAACATGGTTTCCCTTACCAAATTCATGACAGGATTCCATCTTGGCTATCGTCCTGCTGAGTTCATCAACTTCAGGCTTTCTATCAACATGGGAAAGGTGCAGGGCGCTGATAGCCTGATCACAGGCAAAGGTGGAATGGAAGAGGCAAGAAAAGCGAGAAACCAGCATTTTCGGTCTGATATACAAGAAGGATTCATCGCAGCAGAAATTTACCCTACAGCATTGTTTGAATACGACCCTGAAGATGTCCTACACAGAATAAGGCCCTATGCTTTGCTGGGAATTGGCGTATTCCATTTCAATCCACAAGGACAATATGAAACAGCTGATGGAAGTAAAATCTGGGTAGACCTAAAACCGTTGAGAACAGAGGGTCAAGGAATGCCAGCCTTTCCAGACAAAAAAGAATACAGCCTTACACAAGTAAATGTTCCCTATGGTATTGGTGTTAAATATTTTGTGAGCCAAAACATAGCCCTATCTTTTGAGATCATCAACAGGAAAACATTCACTGATTATATTGATGATGTTAGCACCGACTACATCAGCAACGAAGACTTCTACGCCCATTTTGGTGATGGAACCGAAAAAGCCAAACAGGCCGTGCAGATGGCAAACAAATCTGCTTTCGCCAATGGCGGAAACTACAGGCCTGGTTTCGGTATCGGAGCAAAAAGAGGAAGCCCCACAAATAATGATTCATACTACGCTTCTTCCGTGAAAATCAGCATCAGGCTCGGTAAAAATGAGCAACATGGAGATTATGGAAGAGGCAGTGATGTTAAATGTCCTATCATACGGTTTTAATTTCGACAGGTTGGATACTGTACCCAGTGAACATGTAAGAGGAGCCTGTTTCTTTTCATTCACAAGGCAAGGCATGACGCAGGAGCGTTCATGCCTTTTGCTATTGATTAAGCATCCAATTCAATCTTTAAAAACTTCGCCGTATGACTGCCCTTGACCTTCAGCAATCCAACAGGATCACCTTCGTATAAAATGATACCCCCGCCATCTCCCCCTTCAGGGCCAAGGTCAATGATATGATCAGCCACTTTGATCACATCCAGGTTGTGTTCAATCACCAAAACAGTATTGCCCCGGTTGACCAATTTATTCAACACATTCAACAACAGGTTGATGTCCTGAAAATGAAGGCCTGTTGTGGGTTCATCCAGTATGTAAAAAGTCTTCCCCGTGTCTTTCTTGGAGAGTTCGGTAGAGAGCTTTACCCGCTGAGCCTCACCACCACTGAGGGTTACAGCAGATTGACCAAGGGTGATGTAGCCCAATCCAACTTCCTGCAGCACCTTTACTTTTCTATATAGGTAAGGAATTTGCTTAAAGAATTCAACCGCCTCATCCACAGTCATGTCCAACACATCGCTGATTGATTTTCCTTTGTACCTGATTTCCAATGTTTCACGGTTGTAGCGCTTGCCATTGCATTTTTCACAATGCACATATACA
Source organism: uncultured bacterium (assembly GCA_903834825.1). Classification (GTDB taxonomy): domain Bacteria; phylum Bacteroidota; class Bacteroidia; order Chitinophagales; family Chitinophagaceae; genus Pollutibacter. The sequence goes on from CAILKQ010000140.1 coordinate 4,005, forward strand.
TCAGGCAGGAAATTCATTTCAATGACCCTCAATCCGCCACCTTCACACATGTCACAGCGACCTACTTTTACATTGAACGAAAAACGACCTGCATTATACCCCCGAATCTTTGCTTCAGGCACTGCAGCAAAAAGCTGACGGATATCTGTAAAAAAATTACAATAGGTAGCAGGATTGCTGCGGGGAGTTCTGCCAATGGGTGATTGATCAATTTCTATCACCTTATCAATATGCTCCAACCCAATGATTTTTTTATAGGGCATTGGATCCTGCTTGGCATCATAACAATGCTTGTTCAAGAGTGGATAAAGGGTTTCGTTGATCAAGGTGGATTTGCCGCTGCCACTTACTCCCGTTACAAGGACGAATGTTGCAAGGGGAATGTTTATATCAACATTTTTTAAATTATTTCCGGAGGCTCCGGTCAATTGAAGATAATTGCCATTGCCTTTCCGTCTTTCTGTTGGCACTTCCACTTTTTTCTTGTTGTTGAGATAGCCTGCTGTTTCTGAGCCAGATTTGCAAACATCAGCGGGTGTTCCCTGCGCAACGATTCTACCGCCATGAATACCAGCCTTTGGCCCAACATCAATCAGGTGATCAGCAGCCAACATGATATCCTTGTCGTGTTCAACAACAATCACACTGTTTCCAATATCCCTCAGGTTTTTCAAAGCCCCAATCAGCTGCTGGTTGTCGCGTTGGTGAAGGCCGATAGAGGGCTCATCCAAAATGTAGGTAATGCCCTGCAACTGCGATCCAATCTGGGTTGCCAGCCTGATACGCTGGGATTCTCCTCCACTCAATGTCCTTGTAGGGCGGCCCAACGAAAGATAACCCAAGCCTACATCCAACAAAAATCCCAAACGGCTGCGAATCTCCTTGAGGATATCTTTGGCAATGAGGTTTTGTCTTGTATCCATGCGCTTTTCAAGGCTAGCAAACCAATCTTGCAAACCAGAAAGGTTCATCGCAGACAGATCAGCAATATGTTTCCCATCAATGCGAAACCACAAACTTTCGTTTTTCAATCTTGTTCCATGGCATGCTGTGCATGGCCTGAGCATCATGTATTTCTCTGCCCATTCGCGGATGGCGTCACTGCTGCTATCTGTAAACCACCTCTCCACCATGTTGATCACACCGGGATATTCACCCTTTTCCAGTTGATCGATATCCCCTTGAATTCCATCCTCGTTGCCAAACAAAATAATGTTCATGGCCTTTTCGGACAGCTGTTCTATCGGCATCTTTAGGCTGAACTTGTGCTTTTTGGAAAGCTGCTCCACCATCTTGAAATAATAAGAATCCCGCTCTTCACCCAAAGGCAGGATGGCACCATCTGCAATGGAAACAGACCTATCAGGCATCACGGCATGGAGGTCGATGGTATGCTGTTGCCCCAGGCCTTTACAAGCAGGGCAAGCGCCATAAGGCGAGTTGAAGGAAAAGGTATTGGGAGAAGGCTCTTCGTAAGAAAGTCCAGTTGTCGCACACATGAGTTTCTTGCTGTATTGAACAACCGAATCATTGTCATGCACAAGAATAAACAAGAGCCCCTTTCCAATCTGCATGGATTGGTTGATGCTCTGTCCGATCCTGATTTTCATGTCTGGTGTTACCGCAAGCCTGTCTACCACCACTTCAATATCATGCACTTTGTACCGATCTACCTGCATCTTGGGAGCCAGGTCTTTCAGTTCACCATCCACCCGCACTTTCACAAAACCTTTTTTCCTGGTCTCTTCAAACAATTCACGGTAATGTCCTTTTCTCCCCCTCACCATGGGTGCCAGTATGGTAATTTTTTTACCTGCTAATTTTTTGAAAAGGTCAGCAACGATTTCTTCATCCGTGAACTTGACCATTTTCTTGCCCGTATTCATGGAATAGGCATCCCCTGCCCTGGCAAATAGCAGCCTGAGGAAATCATAAACTTCAGTTACCGTTCCAACGGTTGACCTCGGATTGCGGTTGGTGGTCTTTTGTTCGATAGAAATAACGGGCGATAGCCCTGAAATTTTGTCTACATCCGGCCTTTCCATTTCCCCCATGAACTGCCGGGCATAGGTACCAAAGGTTTCCATGTACCGCCTGTGCCCTTCTGCATAAATGGTATCAAAGGCTAATGAAGACTTACCGCTTCCACTGATTCCTGTAATCACCACCAACTTATGCTTGGGGATGGTGATGTCTATATTCTTCAGGTTGTGTGCCCTGGCGCCGATTACTTCTATGTTGTCTTTTTTGACCATTGGGTTGAAGGAGGGATGAGGGATGAGGGATAAGGGTTGAGGGGTGATGGATGGGGATTGGAGTAAAAACAACTATCAGTCAGTTTCGTTCAAAATTAAAGCAAATCAAGTCAGCGGGCAGGATTTGTCATTGTTGAAAAAATACTTACCTTTGATACAGTTCTTTCATATTCTTATCCAGAAAGGCAGAGGGATTGGCCCGATGACGCCTTGACAACCTGTTAACTAACCATTAATAAGGTGTCAACTCCAGCTTGCACAGGCAAGCACAGATAAGTCAGATATTTTCCCTTGACAAGATCAACGCTTTATAGTGAAAACCCATCTGACTTCAGGTGGGTTTTTTTATGCCCTTTCTGGAAAGCATTGATCAACATGAACAAAACATTACACACATATCATTACAAAGGTTTGCTGACCTTGGAGTCTGGAAGAACCATCCAGGATTTCAAGATGGCCTATACCACCATGGGTGAGATCTCATCCAACAAAGACAATGTGGTATGGATTTTTCATGCCATGACCGCCAACAGCGATCCTTCGGACTGGTGGGCAGGGATGGTGGGCGAAGGAAAGTTCTTTGACCCATGCAAGTATTTCATCATCTGCGTCAATATGCCGGGCAGTTATTACGGAAGTGTAAATCCCTTGGACAATAATGAAGAGACAGGCATGCCTTTCCTTCAGGATTTCCCTTTCTTTACGCCAATGGACATGGCAAGGTCTTACGAACAGCTCAGGCTGTCTCTCGGCATAGCAGAAATATACATGGGAATTGGTGGATCAATGGGAGGACAACAGCTGATCGCCTGGGCCTGCCTGCAACCAAGCCTGTTTAAATTCCTTGTTCCCATTGCTACCAATGCATTTCATTCCCCATGGGGCAAAGCATTCAATGCCTCACAGCGGATGTGTATTGAAGCAGACCCGAGCTGGAATGAAAAAAGTCCGGAAGCAGGAATGGCGGGATTGAAAGTAGCGCGATCGGTTGCACTGATCAGCTACAGGCATTATGACACCTATGGTAAAACACAGGAGGACCTTGACAAGGCGATTGAAAATACAAGAAGTGAATCTTACCAAAAATACCAGGGAGAGAAACTGGCCAAACGGTTCAATGCATTGAGTTATTATATGCTGTCCAAAAGCATGGACAGCCACCATTTGGGAAGAGGGGTGCTTGAAGCGGAGGAAATGCTGGAAAGAATCAATGCAACAACACTGGTCATCGGCATTTCATCAGATTTGCTTTTCCCGGTGTCTGAGCAACAATTTCTTGCAAAGCATATTCCTGGCGCAGCGCTGGAGGTGATTCCATCCATGTATGGCCATGATGGATTCCTGATTGAACATAAAAAATTGAGTGAACTGCTCAAAGGGCTGATCAAATAGTATATAAATAAAATTTAAAACGAAGAAAAATGGGTTCAGAAAAAACACTGGTGATTGGGATGTTTGGATTTGGTGTGGTTGGTGAAGGATTGTACAAGGTTTTGAAGCAGACACCTTCCCTGAAGGCGTCTATCAAAAAAGTTTGCATCAAGAATCCCGGCAAGAAAAGGAATGCACCTGCATCGCTGTTCACTTCCGAAAAAAATGACTTGTTGTTTGACCCTGAAATCAATGTGATCGTTGAAGTGATCAATGATAGCGTAGCGGGATATGAGATTGTAACCACTGCATTGAACAATGGCAAAGATGTTGTGAGTGCCAGCAAGAAAATGCTTTCAGAACACCTTCCAGAACTCATCGCGCTTCAACATACCACTGGCAGGTCTTTGCTCTACGAGGCCTCTGCATGTGCATCCATCCCCGTCATCAGGAACCTGGAAGAATATTACGACAACGACCTTCTACACTCCATCAAGGCCATCGTCAATGGATCAACGAATTTCATCCTTACCAAGATGTTTGAGGAAAAATTGAATTTCAAGGAAGCATTGTTGCTTGCCCAGCAACTTGGTTTTGCAGAAACAGACCCTACGCTTGATATTGAGGGATATGATGCGGCAAACAAATGGGTACTTCTTTTGGCGCATAGCTATGGCATCACAACAACCATTGATCAAATGCTGTTCAATGGCATCACTCAAATCAATGAATTGGATGCAAAAGTAGCGCAGTCAAGAAACCAATCGATCAAGTTGGTTGCACAAGCAAAAAAATTACAAAATGGTACGGTTGCCTCCTTCCTGCTTCCTCAGTTTGTAGACCATTCAGACCAATTGTATTTTGTAAAAAATGAATACAATGGTGTGGTGATTGAAAGTGGATTTGCCGACAAGCAATTCTTCTATGGAAAAGGTGCGGGAAGTTTCCCAACTGCCTCTGCCGTATTGAGTGATATTGCAGCTTTAAGATATGGATACCGTTACGAATACAAAAAACTCACCCAACAAGTGCCTTCTACCCTTTCAGACGATTTTCATTTAAGGATTTACATCAGTTTTGAAGATCTTGCCAATATTCCAAAAGAAGAGTTTGCGAGCATAGAAGAATGGCATTCTGGCAACGAAAGAAGTTACCTTATAGGCACCATCCCCTTAAAATCTCTTTTGTACAAAGACTGGTGGAAGACCAACAATACCTCCCTTGTGCTCATGCCGGATAACATCATTGAAAATACAGCACTGACTGAACTGAAAAAAATGAGTTTGTCACTGGCTGGGCTATAGAAATTGCGGTGATGGATTATTGACCCAACATCCCTGAAGGCCGGTTGTTTGCGCCTTTCCGATTTCGCAAATCATCGCCCAAGTCTTTGCGTGCTTCTTCGGCAATGGCCTCAAGCTGTCTGACAATCTCAGGATAAAGGCCTTTGACATCGTATTCCTCACCCGGATCCCTTCTGAGGTCGTAGAGGGCCTTGTACACCAGCACATTTTCTGGGGTTGGGCCAGGAAAACCATTGAAGCCAGGTGAAGCAACCTCATAGGATCTTGCTGGATGCTGGAACACCAGTTTCCAATTGTCCATTCGGACTGCCTCAAGTGCATTCTTGCGGTAGTAATAAAGAAAGGTTTTTCTTGGTGAAGCTGTTAGATCTCCCTTCAATATTGGAGACAAGTCTACCCCATCAATCTTCTTTTCTGGAAGTGGCGCTTTGGTCAATGAAGCAATGTTGGGAAGAATATCAATGGTTGATGCAAGCTGGTTTGCGACGATGCCGGCTGGCAGCACCCCTTTCCAGCGCATGATGCAGGGGACCCGTTGCCCTCCTTCAAATGAAGTGCCTTTTCCTTCCCTGAAGCCTCCTGCAGATCCTGCATGGTTACCGAAATTCAGCCAAGGACCGTTATCACTCGTAAAAATGATCATGGTATTTTTGTCCAGCCCCTCTTCTTTCAGGGTCTGCATGATCTTACCAACATTGTAATCAACTTCCTGGATCACATCACCATACAATCCTTGCTTGCTCTTTCCACGGAATGCCGGAGAGGCATTGATGGGCACATGTGGCATCGGATTGGGTATGTAGGCGAAAAAAGGTTTGTGTTTGTTTTTCCGGATGAACTGGATCGCTGCATCGGCAAGCCTTCCCGTCAGTGTTGCCTGGTCTTCCAGGGTATTGATGGTGTCAATAGGCCTGTCATTTTTAATCAGGGGAAGGGGCGGATGTTGACTTTTATTGCTCCCGGATTTAACTGGTTGTCCATCATAACCCACAGGCCACATGTCATTGGAATAGGGAAGTCCGAGGTACTCGTCAAATCCCTGGTTAAAGGGCAAGAATTCCCTGGCATCACCAAGGTGCCATTTCCCAAAAATACCCGTAGCATAATTCTTTTGCTTGAGCAGGTCAGCGATGGTCATTTCATCTTTGGCCAATCCAACCTTTGCACCCGGAAACAAGGCACCTGAAATACCCACCCTGTTGGCGTAACAGCCCGTCATCAGTGAAGCCCTAGAGGCACTGCAAACTGCCTGAGAAGACAGAAAATTAGTGAACCGGATGCCTTCCGATGCAAGTCTATCAAGGTTGGGCGTGTGGATGTCCAGGGCCCCATTGCAGGAGAGATCGCCATAGCCCATGTCATCCATGAAAATGAGGATGATGTTGGGGGATTGGGTTGCTGCTGTCTCAGATGGTTTGGGAACAGGTGAAACAAGCGATTGTTGTGATGTCAGCAACAATGCGAGCAGTGCAATGAATGGTAGCTTATTTTTCATAATAGTAGTTGAGTTGTATAAATAGTAAGAAAGACGCTTACTCGGGCAACAATACATGCTCTACTGCAAGTTGCTTGCAGAGCGCATTGAAACCTGCCACATCCTTTTTCATCAGCTGATCCATCTCTTGCTTGAGCACCAACCATTCAGTATGCAATTCTTGGTAACGGGCCTTTTGTCCGTTAGTAACATAAGGCATATTGGAATTGACCTCTCCGTGAACAAAAATAATATTGGCACTGAGTTTGTTCACGAAATTGATCACATCATCATACGACTGGCTTTTGGGCTGAATGAGCTTGTCTTCCAAGGCCTTCAGCTTTTCGTTGATTTCCTTGCCCAGCTTTACCACCGCTGCTTTTGAAAGATCATTTTCAACCAATGCACTGAGTAGGCTGATCTGTTTTGAGAGGTTGCGCATGCGTGTAACAGCAACATGAATATCGGTAACATCCTGCTCCAATTTTTTGAGCAGTTCGTCTTGTTCAACAAAATCAGCCTGTCCCATATTGACCCTGGGGTCTTGTTGGATGACCATAGGGGTGGAATGCTCCTGTCCATCTACTTTCAATACAACCACATAGATTCCTGGAACTGCCCGGCCACCACTGTAGCTTCCCTCAATGTATACCTCATCAATGGTGGGCATTTCCTGCCTTTTGAGGTTCCATACAAACCGATTCAGGCCTTTCTTGACCGGCAGCAAAGGTTCTTCCTTGTAGCTGTTGTTTGAAGTGGCTTTGGCAAAGGCCTTGTTGCTGAACGTCCTCAGTACCTTTCCCTGCTGATCCCTGATTTCAAGAGACATGTTCTTGATTGAATCGGCGTTGTTGGAAAGTTGATAGTAAATGACGGCACCAGTGCTGGGATTCGCTCCTGTAGTTATAGGATATAATTGTTTCATTTCCTCATTACCATCAAACATGCTGTAGCCGGATACCCTGAACGTTTCAGCTACAGGCAATAACCTCACCTTGTCGTTGGCAGAAGGATCAAAGCTCCTGATGGGCTGCAGATCGTCGAGGATCCAAAATGCACGGCCCTGTGTGGAGGCAATGAGATTTCCCTTGTGCACCTTTAGGTCAGTGATGGGTGTTATGGGGAGGTTGCGCTGGAAGTTTGTCCAGTTCGCACCGTCATCATAGGAAATATAAAGCCCTGTTTCAGTTCCGGCAAACAAGAGGCCTTTTCTTCTATCGTCTTCCCTTACCACCCGCACAAATGCCCCGTATGGTAAACCATTCACAATCTTGGTCCAGGTCTTTCCATAATCGGTAGACTTGTAGGCAAAAGGGGTAAAATCATTGATCTTGTATTTGGTTGCGGCGATATAGACGCATGCAGGATCATGTGGAGAAACTTCAATGGCATTGATCAATGCCTCTCCCAGATCCTTGGGGGTGATATTGGTCCAACTCTCTCCGCCATCTTTGGTGATGTGCACCAGGCCATCGTCGCTGCCTGTGTAGATGACGCCTTTTTCCTTGTCTGATTCCATGACATAGGTGATGGTGCAATAGTTTTCGCCACCAGCGCCCTCATTGGTATAAGGATAACCGCTGATTCCCATTTTTGTGGTATCGTGAGTGGTAAGGTCTGGTGAAATCGGGTTCCAGGATTTGCCCATGTCAAAGGTTTTGAACAACCTGTTACCGGCATGGTAATACACATTTTTCTCATGCTTTGAATAGAGGATCGGTGCATTCCAGTTGAACCTGTACTTCATGTCCTTGGGCTGCATGGCCTGGTATTGTACAGGATGAACCATCACACCAACACCTTCGCTGGTATTGGCATCCAACAGCTCAATGGTGCCCTGGTAACTTCCACCCATCACATAGCGCGGATTGTTGGGGTCAAAGCCAAGAAAGGCAGATTCACCACCCGCAGAATAATTCCACTGGCGTTCTGTAATGCTGCCGCCACTGGTGTTGCGGCTGGCAATCCTCACAGAGGTATTGTCTTGCTGACCGGCATAAATATTATAAGGAAAAAGATTGTCAACATTGATCCTGTAAAACTGTGCAGTAGGCTGGTTGTTTTGTGCAGACCAGATCTTTCCTCCGTTGAAAGTAACTGCGGCACCACCATCATTGGCAATGACCATGTTCTGGTTGTTTTCAGGATTGATCCAGAGCTGGTGATAATCGCCATGGGTTCCACCAAGGTTTTTCCAGGTTTTACCACCGTCTTCAGATTTCAATCCGGCAGCACCCAATACATAAACTGTATTCTCGTTTACTGGATCTGCAAATACTTCAATATAATACCATGCCCTTGAGATCAGCCTATGGTCCTTGCTAATCCTTGTCCAATTGGCTCCTGCATCGTTGGAAACAAACAGTCCACCCTGCTCCTTTTGCGTATCACTTTCAACCAATGCATAAACTTTGTTGGGATTGGACAAGGAAACGGAGACACTCATTTTACCCAATTCCTTTGGCAAGCCATTTTGGATTTTCACCCAGGTTTCTCCACCATCTGTGCTTTTGTACAAGCCAGATCCTTTTCCACCACTTTGTACAGCCCATGGCAGACGACGATGATCCCACATGGCAGCATATAAAATCCTGGGATTGCTCATGTCCATGTTCAAGTCAGCACATCCGGTATTCTCATCCACATAAAGCAAATGTTTCCATGTTTTTCCACCGTCTTCGGTTTTGTAAATTCCCCTCTCTTTTGACGGGCCATGCAAGGCACCCTGGGCGGCAACATAAGCCACGTCAGGGTTTGTGGGATGGATGCGGATATTGGCAATATGGCGGGTCAACTCAAGACCCAGGTGTTTCCAGGTTTTACCGGCATCGGTTGAACGGTAAACACCATCACCATAGGAGGTCGTTACGCCGCGGGGGGCATGCTCGCCCATTCCCACATAAATTACGTTGGCATCTGAAGCAGCAACGGAAACTGCCCCTACCGATCCTGTTTTGAAAAACCCATCAGAAATATTTTTCCAGCTCTGGCCTGCGTCTTCTGTTTTCCAAACACCACCACCGGTGGTACCCATATAATAGGTCTGGGTGTTTCCTTTTATGCCAGTGGCAGTAACGGATCGACCACCGCGGGTATGCCCTAGGTTGCGCCATAAAACAGGCTTGAAGTAGGATTCAAGGTCGATTTGAGGAGTTTCCTGCACAACTGGTTTTGTGAGTTTTTTCTGTGCTGATGAACTGATGAGTAGAAAAGAAAAAAGTACAACAAGATTGCTAATAAAAAAGAAGCGACGGGTAGACTGCATGACCTATGTTTTTGAATCCCTAAGATAAGGAATTCAAAAAGAGTGGCGTTTTCTTTGACTCATTAAATACAAATTAAAAAAACGGGTCAAACGGCCGCCACGGTATTGTGGAAACTTTTTTAACAGCTGAATTGAATAAAATGTATCCCCATACAGCTGAACTGGATCTCGAAAATAATTAGTGGGCACAACAAAAAGCGCTGAATCTGACAGAGGCAATCCACCCCTTCGGGCGTTTATCCATTTGTATTGATGGATCTGCTCAACTGAACCAACTGCAAACAATACGTTTCCACTTTTTCTGGATAGATACTCATCCAGGTGTGCTGCCGGAAACCATTGATGGCTATAGATTGGAAGGGTTTTTAGGTGTTGACTTTCAATATAGGCAGCTATTTGTTTTCCAGATTTTTCCCAACCATACATATCCAGGGTAAAGTCTCCACTACCGTAGTTTGAGTTATTTTGCTTTGAACCAATGGTTCCTGGATAGTAAAAAATAAGCATCATTCCCGATATCAAAACAATCAACATGAAGGAAAATGATCCCCAAACCCATAGCCAAATTTTCTTGACCTGCAAGATGTCTACCACTGTGATAGATGACAAAACGATTAAGGATATGTAGGCTGGCCCACTCCAATGGGGCAAGGTTTCACGAAATAGAGACAAAGCCCAGATAAAAAAAATCAATGGAACTGCCATCCATATCAAAAAGAATTTTTCATTCCTTTTTACAATAGTGTGTGACCTGCATATTCCAAATATGAGAATGAACAAAAAGACAATTGGTCCCTGATAGCCTAATTCGCCCAATAGCTCCCTCAAAAGCAAGTCTGGATGGAAGCCTGATTGCGTACCAACCCTGGATGCATAGAAATTAAAATGCACCCAATCGTTTTGAAAATTCCAAAGTAAAATGGGTAGGAATGCTAGTGAGGTAACCCCCAACCCTACCCAAAATTCCCATTTTTTAAACAATTCACGTTTGCGAAAAATCGCAAATCCGATGAAACTTATCCATAAAAAAACAGCATGAATTTTGGCCAAAGCAGCCAATCCAACAACCAAGCCAAACCAGAGAATCAATTCATTCTTGTCTTCGGGCCTATACTTGTCTGAGATGAAAATATGGGTGGCAATCAATAGAGAAAATGTCCAGAAAAAAACCATGATGGAATCTGGCATTGCAAATACTCCCGCAATAACAGAACCATAAAATGAAGCAGAAAACATACAAGCAGCTACCCACCCGGCTTTCGGCTTTCTGATGACACTGGCAATTTTATACACAAAAACAGTTGTAGGAATTGAAAGTAAAATTGCAGGCAACCGATAAAAAAAAGGATGCTGAAACTTAAAATTCCAGGTTGAAAGCTTTATGGCCCATCCGATCAGCAAAGGATGATCATAATAATGAAAATCCGGAAAACGTGCATACATTATATAATAGACCTCGTCATTCCCCAGAGGAAGCAATGCAGCAATTGTTCCCCTAACAAGGAAAGTGACAAAACAAAGTACCACGAGGCTTCTTGCATTCATCAGATCAATTTATCCGAGGCTCATTCCAGTTGTATCAATATTCATATCCTTAATTCTCATGTTTCTGCGCTTCTTAACATTGCGAACAGAAACAAAAAGCCCTATCATGGATGCCAGTGCGAAACTTTCCATGAGTGGATTTGTTCGGTCACGGCTGATGAAATTCGTTGCAATCAAATTACGCCCTTGGTTTCCATTAGCCATATCCCTGAAAATGGGGTTCAAAAACAATTTTGTACCATCTTCAAGATAAAGTTCAACCCTCAAATAAGCGTCATTTTGTGAAAAAGGAAATGTCAGGGATGAGATATTTCTTTGCTTCAGCTTGAGTTTTCCATGATGACCGATCACCCTTATTTCAGCAACTGACTTGCTTAGATTTATTGCCAACATTGAATCTATTAGAGAAATACCTGAAATTAAAGAACGCAGGTTAAGCATTTTCGAGCGCTTGCTTTCTAGGGTTTCATTGTGGATTTGTGGAAGCCAAACGGCAACACTCTGACCCTTTTTCATCCTGTCAATCATTTTCTTACTATCGGATGCTGCACCAAAAATAAGGGTAGTGAACCGGCCAATGGCATTGTCGTTGAATATATTGTGGTTATCATCGTTACCGACAACAAAAATTTTCTTTCCAGCAGTCAATGCAGTATCCCAATGTGCGAACGATTGTGCAGAAGGATTTAGCAACTCAATATGATCATAATAATGCAGCAGTTTTAAATCATTTACATCATACCCACTTCTTACTGCCGGATGATTGAGGATAACTAGATTATTGGTATCCTTCGCCATCTCGTGCAAAATAAATTGTTTGTTGTGCAGGGTCTGTGGAAATATATAATCTTTCCAAACAACCCGTTTAGCGCCTATGATCAATTGATGTGTCTTCTTTAAGTTGTACCCATGCTCATATACTGGAACATAATTCTGCTTTCCCTTGTTGAAAGTGTCGATTTTATGGTACTGTGAGAGTGCATGAAATGTATGTCCAAGGCTATCATACCGTTGCCAAACATCAGAAGAATTTCCCTTCCCATTTGTCAACCCACCCCATGATTTTGTATGTGCATGAAAATTTGCAGTTGACACATCATTAAAATTTGCATCCGCATAGGGATTGACAATTTTTTCACCGTGAAAAGGACGTGGATCGGTAAAGCTATAATGTGGGCAAAGTAGATATTGGTCTACAAGAAGCCATGCGATGGCAAGGAACAGTACCAAAAAAAAGGTAAAAAAGAATCTCCTCACCTTGTAAAACTAAATAGACAATGTTTTCCTAAAGTAGATTGAATGAAAGTAATTTTTTAATTAATTGTGACCTTAAAATTAAGGAACATAATTCCCAGCGATCAGCTGCTCCGCCAGTCCAAAAGATAGGGTCATTCCGGCACCGCCCAATCCATTGATAATGGTTACTCCCGCCATCGGAGATGTTACTATTTCTGTTCTGCCATCTTTCAGTTTTGCATAAACCCCATTCCAGTTCACCGTAATTTTTTCCTCTTGGAACCTTGCGAAACCAGACAGGTATTTCAAGATCAAATCATTGATAAAAGACTTCTCAAAAGGATCATGGGTTGGACCGTATTCGTGAGAATCTCCAATGATCAACTCTCCTGATGCATTTTGAGAAACCATCACATGAATCCCCCATTTGACATAATCTGGCATAGTATCCTCAATGTGCTGCTTTAATCGTTGCAGTGGTTCTCCTGCAGCCGAAAAACTGGCATAATGGGTAAGCGATAAGCCTCCACAAATGGAAGGGCCCATCCTCCATCCATTGGGTTGTACACCCATGCGCATCATTTGCAATTTGCATTTGGTTATGGGCAAAGCTGCAAATGTTTCCGGAAAAAGATTTTCAAAATCAGGGCCATTGCATACATAAATTTCATCGGCTTCAAAAACCTTGTTCCCACTGTACACCTTGCCGGTTTCCACTTGTTGAACATGGGTGTCCCAAATGAATTCTACTCCATATTGTTGGTGTAGAAAAGCTGGCAAAGCCTTGATGGCTGTTGGTGAATCGACAATCATTTCATCAGGACTGTACAGACCACCTTTGAGTCCATTCTGAACAATTGCCGTTGAACGCATGCAGGCCTCAGACGGAGACATCAAGGTGTAATCCCTTGTATTGTTTACCGTGTCGCGAAACGACTCCAATACTTCCATCTCCACATCAGAATAAGCAAGATGAAGAGACCCTACCGGATCATGCCATATCCCAGATGCTGCAGCAATTTCTTTCCAGATGGACTGGGACAACATTGCCCTTTCATACATTTTACCATCTGGTTGCCCAATGGGCCAGATCATACCAAAATTTCTGATGGAGGCCCCAACAGCAAAGGAATTCCTTTCCAATACCCTTACCTTTTTCCCCCTGATAGCGAGCGCCCTGGCAGTGGCAAGCCCAACAATACCGGCACCTATGACAATTGCATTCGACTTCATTTCGAAATTTTAAGAAATATGTTAATCCTTCTCATCGGTTTTAACAGAGAGAAAGGCAGCCCTTCTTGGACCGGGAAAAGGTATATCACCTTTCAAAGCATGCCAAAGTACTTTGTTGAATTCAATGTCATTATTGCTGTCTTCCTTTGCAAAATTGAATTGCTCGGATTTTCTTTGCCATTCATTCCTTACAAGATTGGTTTCTTTCAAGCCCACAGATGGGATGATGGCCTTAAAGTCAAAAGGCCTGGCCAAGCTATCAAAACAACGCCACATGGGTGTTGCTGCAGCATCATACTGCGTCATAGGACCCATCCCAAGAATAAGCTCCATGGTTCTGAGCATCGAAGAGGTTGAATAGGGCGTATGATCAACAAAACCCCTCTTGACAAAACCTCCTGCAACATAGGCAGTGCTTCGGTGTGCATCTACGTGGTCTGCCCCATTTTGTGCATCATCCTCAAGGATAAAAACTGCAGTTTCATTCCAGATTGGGCTCTTTGAAAGGGCCTCTATAAACATGCCAACGGCAAGATCATTGTCTGCAACATGGGCATACGGTGTGGGTCTACCCAACCTGATGCCTTCTGTATGGTCATTGCCAAACCGAACGGTATTGAATTGTGGCACTTTGTTCAGCTTGAGCAAGGAATCAAAATCTTGCTTCCATAAACGGAACCTTGTGGTATCCGCAATATTCAACCCATAAGGCGGAAAATAACTGCAATAGTTGTTGTCCAGTACCTTAAGTGTAGGCTTATCACCAGAAACAAATTCACCATAAGTCCTGAATGAAACACCATACCTAAAACAATTGTTCCAAATAAACCCACCCTTGTTGTTCGCAATCTCCCTTTCTCCTTCACCGCCATAGGTTCCTCCACGAGAGCCATAACTTGTTGGCCAGGTCTTCTCAAGATAATCATTGGCATAGGCACCCATGCTCCAGTTGTGGCCATCTGCACTCACTTCTGCATCTACATAAAAATTATCCAAAAGAACAAATGACTCTGCCAGCTTGTGTTGGTTCGGGGTGATATTTTTTCCGAAAAGCAGCAAACTTGTATCTCCATTTCCGCCTTTCACATCAGCCAAAACCTGATCATATGTTCGGTTCTCCTTGATGATATAAAATACATGTTTGATGGGTGATGGAGAACCCACTTTCATGGGAATGGGAAATGTGGGGGCATTCACATCAGCATTCTCAGCCTTGGCCTGGGAGTATGAAGCATTGGCATATACTGCTTTCGTATAGGTTGCCAATGAAGACTGGTTGGGCAATTCGATGATGCTCATGGTTCCTTTGAATAATCCACCAATGTATTCAACCTGGGAGGGATCCTTCGTGCTGAAACCATGATGAATGACCTCTTCCTTTCTCCGGATGGGAGAAGGTCCAAAAGGATTGGCCAATGAAGTCATTCCCTTGCCATTGGCTACCCAGAGCTTATTGTTTACAATTTTTACAGCGGTGGGATACCAACCAACAGGTACAAATCCCTTTGCAAGGCTTTTGCCAGGAACAGCTACATCAAAAACTGCCAGGCAGTTGTTGTTGGCATTGGCAATATAGAGTCTTTTCGCAATGGGATCAAGGGCAAGGCTATTGGTGGTCGATCCACTTGGAGAATTGGGGAACAAGGCTGCATCAAGGGTTTCAATCACGCGGCGTGTAGAGAGGTCTACAACAGAAACTGAATTATCATTGGAATTGCACACATAGAGATATTTCCCGTCCTTGGTAACCAGCATTTCATTGGGATTGTCTCCAACAATGATTGGTGATTTCCAAAGGTTTTTTTCAAGATCATACACCAGCACTTTGTCGCAACCCCAACAGGATACATAAAGTTCTTTGCCACCCTTGCCTATCTTACAGTCATAGGCTTCTGCATCAAGCCCCAGTTTGGAAATGATTTTTTTGGAACTGAGGTCAAACACATAGAGTTGCTTGTCCTCCCTTGTTACAACATAGAGCCGATTGCGTTGTTCATCAAGGGTGATTCCAGCAGGCCCTACCCTTGTTGGCCACGGCTTGTCCATGATAAATTCATCAATTTGCTTAAGCTTATTGTTGATGAGACCATATTTTACAATCCGGTTGTCATGACCTCCAGAAGCATAGAGGTATTTTTCATCATTTGAAAAAGTCAGTCCATACCATGATTTCCCAATCACAATGGAGTCAATAACCTTTTCAGCTTTGACATCGATCAGCTGAATTGTCTGTGTGCTTTGGCCATTGTTGGTGACAGCCATCAGTCGTCCTGAGCTGCTGACGGCAATATTGAGTGGCAGATCCCCCAAGCCAAATGATTTTCCTGCAGGACTGAGCTTCCAACCATTGGGCAAAATTACCTGCTTTGGCAATTGCTGTGCGTTCAATAATGTAGACACAAGAATCAAAGCTATTAATCCAATTATACTCTTATTCATCATAAAACATTTTTTTTAAACTAATTACCAAAAAATAAATATAGCATCATTAAGCCAATTGAGGTTGGGTATTAATCTCCAACCGCTTGAAAAAGAAAAAGGCCGCAATAGCAAAAACTGCCATCGCCAGTCCAATCACAATCGCACTAACCATAAAAAAATCCACCCAACTTACATTTGGTGTTGCAAAGTTTTTGACCAGCAGAATGATGGTACTACCCAGATACCCCGCTGCATCTGCCATGGACATCATGAAACCAATGTTGCTCTTGTACCGAAAATGAGCAATCCATCTTTCAAAATACATGGTATGTATGGCGATGTAAGGCAGGTACATGGAAAAACCTGCAACAATCATCCAAAGCACAGGATCCATCAATTTTGAGATGAAGAGGAAAGTTGAAATAACCAACAACAAACCACAAAAAAAAGTGATCAGGTGATTGGAGTAAAAGGCGATCCTGTTGTTCCTGATCAGAATCATGCAGGAAATGATAAGCAATACGGCGATTGCAATAGGAATTTCAGAAAAAACAAGCAATTCCGGCATGGTGGAATAACCCAATGCATTCCAGAACTCCACCGCAAAATTATCGCGCATGTCTCGGAATATGGTAAGACCTACATAAATGAGGATTGAAAATAAGATACCGGGCGCAAATCTTTTGACAAACACCATGCGCTCTGCACTTTTCATCGGAACCCTTTCGGTGCGGAGATTTTTATCCTCATCATCAGGGGCAGGGATTTTGTTCAACATCCAAATCCCAAGAACAAGAAGAGGCAAAAATACCAAACCAGCCACAAAGGGCATCCACAATTCAGGAACATGAAAACGATCCAACAAAATTTTGCCCACTCCTTTTACCAATCCTGAAGAAACAATAAAGCTGGAAGCCATCACAGCACCCAACAACTCTGTTGATTTTCTTCCTTCCAAAAAACCAAACACCACGCCCCAAATCATGCCCAGTGGCAAGCCATTGAGAAACATAAAAGGAAGGTTATATGGAAAAGGAGTTATGGCAAAAAAGAACAGTGATACCCATGCAAATCCCATGAGCATGATCAACATGCTCGTTCTGTTGCCGGCATGCAACTCTGATACATACTTGATTCCAATATACTTGGAAATAGTATAGCCGATCAATTGTGTTATGATGAGCAGGATTTTATAATCCACTCCCCACAGCGATAAACCATCATAGGTTGCTGCTGTAAAAGGTTTTCTGAATGCATACATGCTCAAATAAGTGATGAAAGCTGCAGCAGCTGCATTCATCACAAATCTAACATCAATTTTTTTAATGGTTGTTGAGCGTATGCTGGATACAGCCATGGCTAAGCGTTTGAAAAATCTGCTAAGATTGTCGCTGGAAGATGTGCAACATCCTGAATGATATGCGTATGGGGATAACGGGAAAGTGTTTCCCGGTTATTGGCACCAGATAAAACACCAATATTTCCCCTACAGCCTGCATTGAATCCAGAAAGCAGATCAGCAGGAGTATCTCCAATTTTAATCACTTCATGCACACTTTGAATACCCAGGGAAAACATGGCTTGATGAATCAGGTAAGGCGCAGGCCTTCCAACTCCGCCAGTGCTTTCAACATCCAAGGAAAGATCAATCAAACCCCTCTCCCGCCAGTGCAACCCTTCCATGATGGCGGTATTCACATCCCGGTGAAATCCAGTATCCGTAGCGACTTTGATGCCGTTCTGGTGGCACCATTCAAAGGTTTCCTCTGCGCCAGGCATTGGCTTCACCTCATTACGATAGTAGTCTACCATCAGTTTCGAATAATGATCAAATACAGTCAATGCCTTTTCATGGTATTCTGGAAAATGATAGCGCTCCAGGTTTTCAATCAATACATCCACACCATTATCCCTTGCAATCATGAACTCATAGAGCTTGATCTTATTGGTTCCGATTGTCTTTTCAAAATCTTCAATCGTTGCATTGAGTCCAAAATACCTTGCACCTTCATACAAACATTTAGCTACCGCATTGTCATCACTCACAGTTGTGCCCGACAGGTCAAATACTACCAAACTTATTTTTTGCATATGGAGAAAATTTAATTAAAAAAGATCAATGCCTACCCTAAAAGGATTATGGTCAATAGCATATTGATAGGCCGCAGATGTTTGTTCAAGTGAAAAGCCGCCATGAACAAGAGAATCAAAATCAAACTCAATGAAGGATGATTCGATGAACTCAACTGCAGCTACCAAATCGGATTGGTTATAATTATGAAGGCCCCTGATGGTCAATACCCTTCTGATCATTTTCTCACCATTGATGGCGATGTCTGGCTGGGGAAAAGTTGCTCCAATCCAAACAGCTGTTCCGCCGATGTCAAGCAATTCAAGTGTAGACTTCATGGCTTCAGGAATACCACTGAACTCCAGTACTACATCTACCTTTAATCTTTCAACAGTATCATCAGCAGGTGAAGATGAAAGCACAGGTGCATCAGCACCCAGCGCTAGATCAGCACCAAATTTCAATGCAAGATTTGCACGATCAATGTTGAAATCTACCGCAATGACTTTTCGCGCACCTGCTTTGTGGGCCATTGCACAAGCGATGATGCCAAGCATGCCGGCACCATTGACAAGGACAGTCTGGCCCTCAAGACTGCCAGCCAAACGTATGGCTCCTGCAGCAGTGGCAACAGCACAGTTGATCAGCGATGCCGCTTTGTTGCTCAGCGCTTCATCTTGAATGACGATGATGGGTGTATTTTTTCTAAGGATAATGTATTCAGCCAATCCTCCGTGCAAAGTACTTTGTTCAGTGATTTGCTCATGACCATACTTGAAAAGGTCTTCCCCTTTTTGTGGAATTCCTTTTTTGGCAAAAGCAGATGCTGGATCGCTGGCATAAATGCCCCATGTTATCCTGTCTCCAATCTGCAATGCATGACCCCTCAAATCTTTAGAAGGTGCATCTTGTGCAAGTAAAACTATTTTACCAACAATCTCATGGCCCAAAATGGTGGGGCTTTTTTCTTTTCGTTTTCCCTGAAATGTATAAATATCACTTCTGCATATGGTGGTGTAGGTATTTCTTACCAGAACCTCACCGGGCTTCAATTCGGGAATGCTGGTACTCCTTATGGAAAATCCATTTGCACTGTCTTCAAATTGGGCAAAAATCGCTTGGTCAGCCATATCAAATATATTGCTCCAATTCTGCCAACGAATCAACAATATGGTCAGGAGAATAGGCCATCAATTCGGCCCTGCTGTATGCACCTGTGGTAACGGCTGCTACCAAACCACAAGCAGACATTCTTCCTTCTTGTATATCAACCATGGTGTCTCCTACCTTGATCACCAGTGCACTATCCTCAACTCCAGCCATTCCCATCAATCGGTTGATCATGAAAGGGAATGGTCTTCCCTTTTCCACTTCATCACTGGCAATAACAAAGTCTATCAATCCCCTTTCAAGCCAGCCCAATCGATCAACAATGGCATCAACAATTACCCTAGGGAAACCTGAATCAAGTGCCACTGCAATGCCCTTTGATTTTAAATACTGAAAAAACGCTTCCGCATGCGGCAAAGCCTCCACTTGTGAAGAAGTGGAATAGAAGTAAATCATTTGATTGGTAAAGATATTGTTGATGAAATCAACTTTTTCAGGTGTTACCTCAATTTTTTTTCTTTGCAATACGGTTGAAATGGCCTCGGTTTTTTTAAATCCCATCAGTGGGTTTATTTCTTCAATCTGCAGGTCTATACCATATTGCATGAATGCCTCAACGAATGCAATGGCAACAAAATCCTTATCAACAACGGTAGTTCCGGCGATATCCAATACTGCTAATTTGTAGGGTGTACTCATATGAATCAATTGTTTTGCATAAGGTGTGAAATGGCCATTTGTTTGTACCTGTTCAAATCAGGAAGGGCCTTGTTGGTGATTTTTGCCAAATCATCCCAGGTACGCATTTTGATGTAAATGTCAAACATAGGATCAGCCTCAAAGGCTTCTGCCTCTTCTGCATTCATCCTACCACCTTGATGCTGGAGTGTTAATTTGCTCGCATCAGACAGTTTTTCGAAATACTCAGGATACCTGAAAGTAAGGAATCGCTTTGCCTCTACATGGCTTCTGACCAGCTTGGCTATCCTTTCTGAAAAACCTTTTTTAACCAAATATTCCTGTCCGATAGACTCATGATCCAGCACACCGACGCCTTCCATCAGCTCAACAGGCATGATAAATTCACAGAGGTGCCCAATATCATGAAAAAAAGCGGCCAATACCACCTCATCATCATGGCCTTCTTCCTCTGCCAGCTGTGCAGCCTGACACATGTGCTCCAATTGCGAGACGGGTTCACCAATATAATCAGCATTGCCGTGGTTCTCATATAAAGAGAAAATCTCATCCACGATTATTTCAGCTTCTTCTTTTTTCATTGGATTGGTTTAATGAGAGGATCAACATTCCTGAAACTGCGCTCCCCATACCATTGACGCCTGAACCATGGGTTCTGAAATCGGTATTGAAGATATTATTCCAATACAACCTGAATGTTACGCTTTTATGCTGGTATCCAGAATAAAGGTTGAGCAGGTTAAAGCCAGGGGTTCCGCCTGCGGGAATTCTATTGTCCGCTTTATCGCCTGCATCAAGCCTACGTTGCGGGGAAGCATGATCAAAGGTCAAACCGGCTGTCCATTGGGATGTTGTACAATCTGCACCAAGGCGTGCATTAAAGGGTGGAATTCTTCTCAATGGCTGATTTCTTGTGATGCTTTGCCCGAACAAGCTGGTTGCATTTCCATAAATATTAAGCCCCTTGAAAAGCTTATACCCAAATTGTGTTTCCCAGCCCTTTATATACCCCCTGTCAACATTTATTTTTTTGTATACCTGGTAGCCATTCATTGCGGCCCCTGTAGCGACACGGGTGATGAGGCCATACAGGTTTGTTTTGAACAAGGCAGTTGAAAAAGATATATTTCTCGTGATGAATTTTAATCCAATTTCAGTATTGACTGAGCGCTCAGGCTTCAGGTCATACGCAGGAATTTCATACCTGAAATCAACAATACCCAATGTACCTAAATCATCAATATTCGGGGCACGGAAACCATCACTGATGTTGGCATACAGGAACAAGGGTTTGAGGAGCTGGTAATTCAACCCTCCCTGAAAAACGGCTGCACTGGGAGAAATCTTTACATTACCCAAGGTTGTATCAGTGATCTTTGCAGTATAAAAATTAAACCGCACTCCAGCCTCTGCCTTTAGACGACCCCAATGCAAATGATGCAAGTTGTACAATGAAAAATTGGAGTAGGTTGAATGATCAGGATAGAGCCCCCTGAGCTGCTTTACAGATCCAGACAAGCCATCTTTATCAGAACGCTTGCTACTGATTAAATCGTTGTATACCTCAATGCCCGTATTGGCATCCCAAACCTTGTTGAATTGAACAAGCAAATCTGCACCACAAGAAACCGTCTTGACAACGTCTTTCTCGTACCTAATCACTGCTGATCCGTTTTTCCTCGAATACCTTTGTTCTCCAATCATTTGCTCCGCCACAAAAATATCAAGCTGTTTGAAGAAAGTGGACTTGAATATTTTTTGGGCCTGAATATAACCAAATCCTCTTTTCAAAGGATCTGAGGTATTGACTGCAAAATTTTCCAATGTGTACTTGTGAAATACAGGCACATTGTTCTGATTGAGCCATTGGTAAGCTGCAGTCAAGTACCATTCCGCACCAAGGTCAATCTTCATTTTCATGTCATAAGAAAACTCTCCATATCCTGTTGGGCGTTGAAACCCAGTGGTGTCGCCACCTTTGAGATCACCGAATTTCTTGGAGCTTGCGCCTACAACAAATGCAATTTTTTTCCCTTCATACTTCAATTCTGGTCGCAAGGTCAATTCCATTCCAGCTTCAGACAATCGTATCAAGGCCTTTTCCTGCCAGTTCGGCTTTGAGCCCAACTGCAATGAAGTTGTTTGTATGTTGATGACTCCAGTCATGGCATCACTTCCGTGTTGCACAGAACCCGTCCCTTTTACCACCTCAATTTTCTCTACAATGTATGGATCAATCAAAGTCATGTACTGGTTAGGACCATACCTAAAGATGGCATTGTTGAGCCTGATACCATCAACCAAAACAAGGGATTGGTTTCCTGTAAGACCACGCAAAAAAGGAGAACCTCCTCCATGATTGGTTTTCTGAATGAAAAGGCCAGGAATTCCATTGAGGGATTCCGGCACTGTTCTTGACAATTGCCTTTGGATGGTGTTTTTAGACAAGCTATTGACGGAATATGGAAGGCTGGCAACAGCTGTTGACTTGCGGGTTGCAGTTACAACAACATCATCCATTCGCTTTACAGAGTCAATTGTTATTTGGGAACTCGCAGCAAAAAATGAAAATAATAATACAAACAACCAAAGAGCCTTTATTCCCGACATGGTCATCGAATTTACTTATTAATTTTCTTTCTTGTAATGGTTTTCACGTTGCTCGGCCTCATCATCCATGGCTGGCCCTTGCAGTATTTTTTTCCAATCGAGGTCGCGCTTGTATTTTTTCATGGCCTTGCTGGGATCAAAAACCCTTTTGTCAGGCATCACCAAGGTATATGGTGCAAAATTAGGTTTGTC
>CAILKQ010000141.1 GCA_903834825.1 uncultured bacterium
CCAATGGGGGAGGCCAATGAAGCAAATGCACTCTATAACATTGGGTATGCATTTTTTGAAATGGAAGCCTATGCAAAGGCAGCTCCATTTTTCGAAAAACTCTACTCAGGCAACCGCAATATTGCTCCTGAAATCAAAGGGGAAGCCATGTTGAGGGCGGCAGACTGTGCATTCATGGAAAAAAATACCAGCAAGGCCAAATCCATTTACACCAGTGTCCAGAACAGCAAAGGCGAAGGTGCAGATTATGCATCCTTTCAACTTGCACTCATTGAAGGCATCAAGTCTCCAGCCAATAAAATTGCATTGCTCAAGGCAGCCGAACAGCAATACGCAACATCCGTCTATCTGCCACTCATCACCATGGAGCTTGGTGATACCCACCTGTCTGAGGAAGAATTTGAAAAGGCCATTCCTTACCTCAAGCGCATTCCTTCGTTGGTAGAAAAGGATGACGAAATGATCCCCGCCTCTTTGCTCAAGCTCGGCATCGCCTATTATAACCTGGATAAAATTGAAGAAGCCATCGCCCAATACAAGAGACTGGTAAAGGAATATCCATCATCGGAACAAGCAGCGGAAGCCATTGAAAGTGCACAAAGTCTTTACGTGGACAATGGCAGGATCGATGAATACCAACAATTTTTAGAAGCTGGGGGAAAGTCGATGGACCAGATCCAGAAAGATTCATTGCTGTTCCGGTACGTGCAAACCACCTATGCCGACGGCAAAACCCAAGCCTCATTGAATGCATTGGATGAGTACATGCGAAAGTTTCCCAATGGTCTTTTTATTGCTGAGGTATTCAATTATAAAGGCGAGTTGCTTTTGAAAGAAAAAGATTGGAAAGCCGCTGCCCAATTGTATGATGAGCTGGCCTTAAAAGGAACCAGCAAGTACCAGGAGAAAGCATTGCGCATGGCAGGTAAGTTGTATTTCTTTGAACTCAAAGATTATGCATCAGCACTCAAACAATTCAACCAACTGTCCAGGCTGACTACCAAATCAGATTTGTTGATAGAGTCACTCAGGGGAGAAGTGCGGTCCTATTATCATTTGAAACAATGGGTGCAGGGGCGCGATGCCTCCAATGTCCTCATCAGCAATGCAGCTGCCAACCAAGACGATCAATCCTTTGCAGAAATTGTTTTGGGATATGCCGCACAAACTGAAAACAAGTTGGATGTTTCAACTGCTTCCTTCAACAAGGTAGTGGTCAACAACCAATCCTCTTTGGCTGCTGAAGCCAGGCATCAATTGGCCATCAATGCATACAAAACGGGCAATGGGGATGCCGCCGAGAAAGCTGCCCTGGCTTCCATTGAAAATTCCGGATCATACGAGTTTTGGATCACCCGATCCTATATCCTGCTGGGCGATATTTTCCTGCAGCAAAAAGATTTTTTCAATGCCAAAGCCACATTGAAAAGTGTAGTTGAAAACTGTTCTATTCCTGAACTAAAACTGGAGGCAACAGAGAAATTGAAAGCCGTTGAAATCGCTGAAAAAACCGGTCTAAATAAATAATATGAGATCAAATAATTTGTTTCAGGTTTTTGTGCCTGTTCTCTGCTTTTTGCTCATTGTTAGTGGTGAAAATGTGGTTGCACAAGACAAGCGTGGCAAAAAAGAAGAAATCAGCATTACCTCCAGCTTCAAGCCCAGTATTGTTAAAACAGGCAAGTTGGAATTTCAGGCCGAAGCCCCACCCAAAGACACAACCGCCTACAAGTTAACCTACCCAACACTGCCGATACAGTTCACCACACCCATGAGTTCTTTCGTCATCAAGCCGCTTTCCTTTCAAACAAACGAAAAGCAGCAAGACAATGAAACTGTTTATGCAAAACTTGGGTTTGGAAACCTCTCTACACCCTTTGCATCATTGGGCTTTACCAGTGGTAAGGCAAAGGAGCAATTCACTGCCAACGCAGACCATATTTCTTCCGTAGGAAAACTGGAAGACCAACAATATGCGCACTCATCCCTTAATTTGGGCTACAAAAACACCCTTGCAGAAAACCGGATTGCCCGTATTTATGCTGGGTATGACAAGCAGGGTTACCGGTTGTATGGCTATGATCATTCCCGAAACCCCAGCCTTCCAACAGCCGATCTTCGTCAAAATTTCAATAATTTTCACCTCGGGGCAAAGTATGATCACCTCTCTGGTGAAAATGGTTCAATGAGCTTGATGCCTGAACTAAGGGCAGATTTTCTAACGGCCAGCAGAGAACAATCAGCAATTGCGTTGAGCTTCGCCTTCCCCATTTCATACAAAATCAACGAAACATTCAAAGCGGGCATTGCCGTACACGCAGCGATGGCCAGCCTTAAAAAAGGTGCTCTGCCTAGCCAATCAGCTGCCTTGGTTCAAGTTCCATTGTCCTTTGAATACAGTCCTTCATCTTTTAATATCAAAGGATCCGTCATTCCTGTATTGAAATCAAGCAAAATCAATTTTGTGCCCAATTTGCAGCTCGACTATCTTTTGGGAGAAACTGGAGTGAAACTGCAAGTAGGGGCTTTAAATAAATTGGATATCAACTCATTGCACAAGTTGTATGCCATTAATCCATTCCTTCTTACACCTGATTCGCTCACCATATTCCAACAGACTGATTATTATGCCGGGGTTGAGTGGCTGGGTCCAAAAGGCCTGCAGCTCAAGTTCAATGGAGGGTATACGGTTTTCAGTGACCTGCCCCTTTTTATCAATGGTGATGGATCCGGAAAGGAAATGAAAGTCTTGAATGAATCGCAATTGACAGCGATTCATCTTGCTGGTGAGGTCAACTATACCTTCACCCCTGAAATGGAATTCAGGTCTTCAATCAACGTCTTTGCATTCCAAAAACAGGAAACCTATTCAGCGGCATACGGTCTTCTTCCATTGGAGCTCAAAATTGGTTTGTCTTGGAAGCCATTCAAGGGCCTAACAACCCGCGTCAATGCAGATTTGTGGAGTGGAGCCCTCTCCAGGTCTCCGGGGATGCCTGAGAAACGGCTGAAGGGTGCCGCAGATATTAACCTGGGTGTGGATTATAAGTTGAATAAAAAATGGGCATTATGGGTTGATTTGAATAATATTGCCAATATCCAATACCAGCGATGGAACCAATATGATGCCTTTGGCTTCAATTTTATCGCAGGTCTAAGGTATTCATTCACCAAAGCCAAATGACCCTCAGCATGCAATATGTTGAACTTCCTAGTCTGCTTTACAGGTACTTCTCATTGAATGGGAGGGTATCCATACCCGGATTGGGTGCCCTATCGATGGTCAGAATTCCTGCTGTAATTGATTTCTCAACCAGACAGTTGTTCCCGCCCTTTCAAGTCTTAAAATTCAAAACCAACAACACCGATTCAACCCCTGACCAATCCAGTTATATTGCGCGCTTGTCAGGAATGAACAGTGAGGTTGTAGACAATGAATTGAAGTTGTTGGGAGAGGAATTAAAAAACCGCCTGATGGCTGAGCGAAAACTGGAGTGGATGGATGTGGGTAGTTTTTCAGTTTCTGATGAAGGTGAAATTGGCTTCGCTCCCAAGACCGTAACAACCGATTTTTTTCTTCCTGTTCATTATCTACATGTTTTGAGGCCGGATGCTGAACATACCATCAAGGTAGGGGAAGAAGAGAAAACCAATACCGACATGGAGGTTTTTTTTGAAGACCAGCGTGCCAATGCAGGCAAGAACAAATGGCAAACAGCAGAATGGGTACTGGTTCTTATCGCTGTCCTACTCCTGGCCATCCGTTTCATGTTTGGAAGTTTTGATTTACTTGAATCAAGGTACAACCCACTGAAGTTCATCACTCCAAAGGCAACATACAGGGTTATCTAATTTTAAAAATACGCACCATGCTTTGCCCTGTTTGCAAACATACCGAATACAGCAAGCTGCTGACGGTCAAGGATTTTACCGTTTCTGCAGAAAATTTTGACCTTGTTGAATGTAGCGCATGCAAATTCAGGTTCACTGCCCATCCACCAGCCCCAGACCAGATTGGGCGGTATTATCAGTCAGATGCATACATCTCCCATACCGATAGCAAGAAAGGAATTTTCAATGCCATTTACCAGCTGATCAGGAAGCAGGCTGTTGCCTCCAAAAGAAAACTCGTTTCCCAATACAGCCATCGCCAATCCGGACAGTTGCTTGATTATGGCTGCGGCACTGGAGCCTTTTTGGTGGAAATGAAATCCACAGGTTGGCAGGTGCAGGGTATGGAACCCGATCCTGGTGCAGCTTCCAGGGCAGCAGAACTCACCGCATCCACCATCAGCCATCCTGATCAACTTTCTTCCTTGCCAAGCAATGCTTTCAATGTGGTAACCATGTGGCATGTATTGGAACATGTACACGACCTGCACGGTACCTTGGATCAGGTAAAAAGAATCCTGAAGCAAGATGGTATGTTGATTGTGGCAGTGCCCAACCATACCTCCTTTGATGCCAGGCATTATGCAAAACACTGGGCTGCCTATGATGTGCCCCGTCATTTGCATCATTTTAGCCCCGATAGCCTGTCAACACTCATGCAGATGCACTCCATGAAGGTCAAGGCCATAAAACCCATGTGGTACGATGCTTTTTATGTAAGCCTCTTGAGTGAAAAATATAAATCAGGCAGCATGCGGTTGATTCCTGCAGTCATTACAGGCATCATCTCAAATCTCAAGGCCCTTTTCAAGAAAGGGGTCTGCAGTTCACAGATATACATCATCAGCGCCTGATCCTATTTGCTGATGGCTTCCATGGCCCTGATAAAGGTTTCATCTTGTTGATTCAAGACATGGAAATAGGCTGATTCATTCCAGGCAAGCCTTGCCACCATGGCTTTGATAGTGTTCTTTGCACGGTTTTTGGAAGCAGGCGAAGAGAGCAAAATTTTTACACCCTGTTTTTGGGCAAAATCAACTAATTGAACAAGCACCTTGTCATCAGGGCTATATTGGCTGCTAAAGGCTGAAACATTCTTGTAGGACAGGATGTTGTTTTTATTGGCCATGAAATAGCGGTAGGAAAAATTACCAATGATATTGTTGATGTAGATCCTGTTATACCCTGTGTCAAACATGATGGGATCAATGGCTACAGTCAGGTCTGGTGAGATGCCACCACCACCATAAAGTGTTTTGCCACTGGCCGTTTTTACCGGCTTGCGCAGGTATTTTGTGCTATCGATTTTTTTCAAACCATCCGGGTGAAACCTGTTCATCACCTCCATTTCATAGGCTTCATTTCCCTCGTCATAAGGCTTTTGGATGCTCCTTCCCAATGGCGTGAAATACCTGGCAATGGTAAGCCTGAGTGCTGATCCATCAGACAAGGCATACTGCTCCTGCACAAGTCCTTTGCCAAAGCTTCTCCTGCCCACAATCGTGGCCCTTTCATGGTCTTGCAGGGCTCCGGCAATCACTTCAGAAGCCGATGCAGAACCTTCGTTCATCAAAACCACCAGCTTATCGGTTTCAAAAAGACCTGAGCGCTTTGCCTTGTATTCTTTTTTTGGACTGTTAACCCCTTCGGTATATACAATCAGTTTTTCACCACCGATGAGCTCGTCGATGATGTCGATGGCTTCCTCAAGAATGCCGCCGCCGTTGTCTCGCAGGTCGAGCACCAATGATTTCATCCCTTCTGCTTTCAGCTTTTCCAGGGATTCCAGAAACTCCTTGTAGGTATTGCTGGAAAAACGGTTCAACCGGATGTAGCCATTTTCCTTGTCTATCATGTAAGCCGCATCCAGAGAGCTTATGGGAATGCTTCCTCGAACAACCGATTTGTTGATGATCTTGTTCTCGCGCATCAGTCGAATTGAAACTTCAGTACCTGCAGGTCCCTTTACCCATTTCTTCAGTTGATCACTGTTTTTCAGGCCAATGGCAATGCTGTCGTTTACCGCAAGGATCCTATCGCCAACGACAAGCCCTGCATTTTTAGCTGGCCCATTGTCCATTACAGAAAGTATATGAACCGTATCATTGAAAATATTGAATTCAATGCCAATCCCATAAAACTGGCCTTCCAGGCCCTCGTTCACTTCCATCAATGCTGCTACAGGAATATAAACAGAATGAGGGTCAAGGGTATTCACCAATCCATTGATGGCATTGGAAGAAGCGGAGTCAACATTTACCTTGTCAACATAACGCTGTTTGATCAGTTGCATCACCTCGTTCAGTGTATTGGTTCCAGACGAAGTCAAAAAACTTTTCGTCATTGGCATATTGCTGCGTAATTTGTAGCCGATGAACATGCCCAATACTACGGCAATTGAAAATAGGATGGGAGTAGCTGCGTTGATCTTCCTGTTGCTCATGTTGTTCTTTCAATTGTAATTTTGCAA
>CAILKQ010000142.1 GCA_903834825.1 uncultured bacterium
ACTGCAGCAAAAAGAATAAGCAACGAAAATTTTTTCATGACTTGCTTTTTGATGATCAACCCGTCCACAAGGGAAGGGCCATCAAGGTTATTCTGGCTCAAATCCGAGCATGAAGGTAAACCGGCTTGCGTCTTTGAGGCTTCCTGTATTGGTAATCCTGTCCAACCCAATGCCATAATCAAATCCCAACAAACCAAACATGGGAAGGAAGAAACGAACACCCGCACCCATTGCACGCCTTAGCCTGAAAGGATTCCACTCCTTGAATTCATACCAGCCATTCGCCGCCTCGTAGAAGGCCAATCCGTAGATTGTACTGCTGGGGTTGGTTACGAAAGGATAGCGCATTTCAAGGGTATACTTGTTGAAGATCGTAAAATAATTCTGTGCATTTTGCTTGTCGGGGTTGATGGTTGGGTCAGAATTGTCATATACCGGATAACCCCTGTGGGCAATGATGTCATAGCCAAGTACGCCATAGTTGTTCGTCAGGCCGGCATCTCCCACTTGGAAACGCTCGAAAGGAGAAATGGGAACCTCGCGGTTGTACCTGCCGATGAAGCCATACTTGGCGGCCATGCGCAATACAAATTGTCTGGTCTTGTCTTCTCCGGCGGGCTTGCCGATGGGTACGAACCATTCAGCATTGAACCTCCATTTATGGTATTCCACCAACTTGA
This sequence comes from uncultured bacterium, assembly GCA_903834825.1. GTDB lineage: Bacteria > Bacteroidota > Bacteroidia > Chitinophagales > Chitinophagaceae > Pollutibacter. The sequence goes on from CAILKQ010000142.1 coordinate 681, forward strand.
ACACATCGGCCTTGTTGATACCATTGATGTAGGACCAAGGGGGTGTGAAAGTTCCACTCAGCATGAAATTGGATCCGCTGCGCGGGAAAATCGGCTGATCGATAGAGGCACGTTGCAAAGCCAGTTTCAGGTTGAAATTGTTCGAAACACCCGTTGAAAAAGAAGGGAAAATCGAATAATTCTTGGCCTTGTATTGGATATAGCTCAAAGAGGTAACCAAAGAGAAAAAGTCGTCCGGCCATTTCAACTGCTTGCCCAAGGCCAGGGTTACACCCGAGGTGCTCAGGAAAGAGGAGTCAGCAAAAGCCCTGTCATACAATCCGGTATAAGGATTGTAAGCATTGGTGAACTTGGTATTGAATACGTTGAAAGAGAACGAATTCCTTTTCTTTCCTCCCAACCATGGCTCTGTGAAAGAGAAGTTGAGGGATCGGAAGAACCTTCCGTTGGATTGAAAACGAAGGCTAAGTTTCTGTCCATCGCCTGTTGGCAAAGGATCCCAGGAGGTTTTCCTGAAAATATTCTTGATGGAGAAATTGTTGAAAGTTACACCCAGTGTACCGGTCAGACCGATACCACCGCCCCATCCTGCACTGAGTTCCAGCTGGTCAGAGGACTTTTCTTCGACAGTGTAGTTGATGTCAACCGTACCATCGTCCTGGTTGGGAACGGGCTGCATGCCCAGCTTCTCCTGATCAAAATAACCAAGGTTAACAATTTCGCGTTGTGAACGAATCAGGTCTGAACGGCTAAATTTCTCACCCGGAACCGTACGAAGTTCCCTTCTGATCACATATTCCTTGGTTTTGTCGTTGCCCGTGATGTTTACATTTTTGATGGTTGCCTGTGGACCTTCAGTGATGCGGATTTCATGGTCAATGGTATCGTTGTAAACAGAGGTTTCTACAGGATTGACGGAAAAGAAAAGGTATCCATCGTCCATGTAAAGGGAGCTGATGTCGCCACCTTCGGGAGAAACTTGTTTGCCCAATTTCTTGTTCAGCACGTCGAGGTTGTACGTGTCGCCGCGGCGGATGCCGAGCAACATATTGAGGATGCTGTCTGGGTATTTGGTATTCCCCTTCCAGGTCATCTTTCCGAAAGAATATTTATTTCCCTCATCCATTTTCATGGAGATGTTGAGGCGGCCTTTGGGATCATAATACTGTGTATCTGCAGCAATGGCAGCATCCCTATAGCCCAGTGAGTTGTAGTACTGAAGGATTTTTTCTTTGTCTTCCAGGTATTTTTTCTCATTGAATTTGGCGGAAGAGAAGAGCTTGAACCTGAACCAGGGGTCGATGAAATCCTTGATTTTGGTGGGATGCAGGTAGCCTTTTTCCTGGATAAACTCCTTGAATGAAGTTGAAGTAATTTCTCCGTAAGGGCTGATGGCACTGTCTGGATAAAGGGTAATCCTGGTGGTTTCCTTGGTGCCTTTCAATTTCTTTTTGAGTTGAACAACTGAGGCGGCCTTGTTGCCAAAGAAATGGATATCTGAAATCCTGACCTTGCTTCCTTTCTGCACATTAAACGTGAGGACCACTTTCTCGGGAGAGTTGGGATCAGGGGTTTCATCAATGACCACAGCTGCTCCCTGGTATCCTTTATCAATGAAATACTTGACGATATTTTCTTTGGCAGACAAACGCATGTTATCTGTAACAACACGGGTCTTGAAGAGGCCTACCTTGTCTTTGAGCTCATCTGATTCTGTTTTCCGAACACCCTTGAACTTGAAATCAGCCAACATGGGCCTTTCTACCGCATCAATTTCTACCCAAATATTGTTGTCTTCCAATTTGGTGATGTAAACATTGATGTTGGTGAACATGTTCTGCGACCAAAGCTTGGCAATGGCCTTGGCAAATACATCCCCTCCGGGAAGGGTCACTTCATCCCCTACTGCCATGCCTGAAACGGAAACGACAATAGCAGCATCAAAAGCCTTGTTCCCTTTGACCTGAATATCTGCAATGGTGTATTTGCGGGGGTATTTTGCGGTATAAATGGCCAACAACGCCGGATCAACCGAAGTTTTGGGAAGGGTATCGTTTTGAGCAACAACGCTGTCCGAAAACACAAGTAAACCCAATAATATTAACAGCGTAGAAATCCTCTTCATCCAGTTCTTTATTTCGGTGGGCAAAATAACGGGTTTTTGTCTAATTGTTTGTTAAACCATCAATTATCTGACCACTTGTTTTCCCAAAACGCCTTTCACGCTTCTGAAAATCAAGAATCGCTTCATAAAGGTTCTCCTTTCTGAAGTCTGGCCAGCGTGTTTGGGTGAAATACAGCTCGGCATAAGCCAGCTGGTAAAGCAGAAAATTGCTGATCCTGTATTCTCCGCTGGTGCGGATCATCAGTTCAGGGTCAGGAAATTCACTGGTGGAAAGGTATTGCTGGAGGGTGTCTTGGGAAATCGCGGAAGGATCAAGCTTGTCTGCCTTCACATCTTCTGCAATTTTCTTTACCGCACTGACAAGCTCCCAGCGTGAGCTGTAGCTGAGGGCCAGCACCAAGTTCAGGCCAGTATTTTGAGCAGTGAGGTCGAACGCTTCCTGCAGAGCAACCTTGGCATGGTCAGGGAGCATGCTCAACTCGCCAATCACGTGCAACCTGATGTTGTTTTTGTTGAGAATGGGTACTTCTTTTCTGATGGTTTCAACGAGCAACTCCATCAAACCAGTAACTTCCTGCTCCGGCCTATCCCAGTTTTCTGTGGAAAATGCATAGAGGGTAAGGTACCTCACGCCCAACTCAGCGCTGCCTTCCACAATATCCCTTACACTGGCGACGCCATGGAAATGACCAAATAGCCTGTCCTGGCCCTGCTCTTGCGCCCATCTTCCATTGCCATCCATGATGATGGCGATATGCTTGGGAACGCGTTCATTGTCTATTAGTGCTCTTAGAGACATGGGGAGCAAAGGTACAATTTTTTAGGGAGTGTTCGGTTTTGCACACTTATAGGAGCTGAATGAGATGGAAATCGCGAGTTCGGCAAAAAGAAACTGGTCTTTTTGTTCGCTAAATCCCCTTTGTTTTCCAGCATCTCCAATTCTGTAGCCTGTTTCGTATGACCTGTCTTGCAGCAAATAGGCAGGATTGTTTTTACCGTTGACCTGCCTGGGAAAGGCATTTTCCCCTGCATAGGTCATGCTTACATCATCAAGGTAGTCTGTAGAGGTAAACCGGTGTGAAACCTCAAAAGCAAGGTTGATGTTTTTGCCGAGGTTGTATTTGATGCCCATCCCCAAAGGAAAAGAGAACGCCTGGTTGCTATAGGGTTTTCTGTCTGGATACAAGGGATTGCCCTGCCCTTCGGTTCCCAATTTCCGCAGGTAGTATTTTTCACCATCAAGGCAGGTATAAGGATCATAATTGAAAGTGCCAATACCCAATGTGATATAAGGAGTGAAGGCGTAGTAAGGATTACCGGGGAGGAATTCAAAAAAATTAAAATCCCCTTGTACAGACATTTCCCAAATTTCTGAGCGAAAGTTAAGGTTCCTTCGTTGCTGGAATTCGATCTCGCTAAAGGCGTCTGCATAACCAACTTCTGCATAATGTCCACTCAAACGCAGGGCAACATAATTGCCGAATTGTTTTCTGAAAAACAGACCCATCGAGGGTTTTGATCGTTTAAAATCATTCCTGTTGTTCAGGTCGCCAAAATACTGTGCCACACCAACCGATATGCCCAATTCCCCTTCTTGCACAATGGCATCGTTCTGTGCAAATGACTGAAGAGTGCAACAGGTTATTATGACATAGATGGAAAGAAATTTCGGCATCACGGTGTAAAATAACCCGGTTTGGAATTTATTTGCGTTAAAGGAGCCATAAAAATCTACCTGTTCCTCGTATCAAAACCCCAAGTTAATTTCTCCCTGAGGGTTTTGAGGAAATTGTTTTCATTCAGCCTGACCAGGTTGAAGCAAAATTGTTCTTTTTTGATGGCCAATTGAACGCTCTTGTCTACCAGTTCTTTCCTTGAATCAAGGGTGCAAATAAAATCATCCACCCGACCTTCTACCTCAAAAGAAATGACATGGTGATTGGGAACCACAATGGGCCTGATGTTGAGGTTATGGGGAGCAATGGGCGTTATGACAAAGCTTTCACTGTCTGGGAAAATTACTGGCCCATTGCAACTCAATGAATAACCTGTAGACCCTGTAGGTGTTGACACTATCAAACCGTCTGACCAAAAAGTATTCAGGAATTCTCCATTCAGATAGGTATGTATCTTGATCATTGGGGAGAATTCGCGCTTGTGGATGGTGAACTCATTGAGCGCAAAGGGTTCATTGCCAAACAAGGGAACACTTGCATCCAAATGCAACAAACCGCGTTTATCGAGGACATGGCTTCTTGCCTTGAGCGATTGCACGGCTTCAAGTATATTGTCTTTGCCCAGGCTCGCAAGAAACCCTAGCCTGCCGAAATTAATGCCCAAAACAGGAATCATTTTATCGCGCACCAGACAAACCGTATCCAACAAGGTGCCATCACCTCCCAGTGAAATCAACGCATCAAAAGAGTCATCAAGGTCACTGGCATCAGCGAAAGACTGAAGCCCTGCGGCTTCGTCATAGTGTGCTGAAAGTTCAGTTTGAAACTGGTGCCTGAGTGCACTGTACATTACAGGCGAGATGCCTGCATTGAGCAAGGCCTCGGTGAGGTTGATCAGGTCTTGGGCCTGAACGGTTTCTCCCCCTCTGCTGTATATGGCTACTTTCATGATTTTACAAAAGTAACAAATGTTTGGCCGATAGGATTGTCTGGAGATTTTTCTACTAATTCTTTGTATCCGCCTTGTGCACAAAAAGCCCGTTCTGGTTCAATTGATTGAAGCTGTATTCAATGCGCAATACCACGTCATAAATGCTGATAATGTCCAGCCCAATTCCACCAGTGTAGAGCATCTTGTTGTTCAACATGTTGATTTTATAGTTGTTTTTATTGTAAACATATCCCAGGTCGCCATAGGCTTTGAGATAGAACCTGAAAGGAACGGCAGCATAGGTTTTGGAGCGAAGGCCGGTCTTGAGTGTATAGGCGAACAACTGCTTCCCAACTGTGTTGCGGACAAATCCTCCGGCAACCCCATCTACCACATAATATTCCAATCCACGCAAATAAGCATCATTGTACCCCAACATGTACTGGTTGAAATAAGGCTGATCAAAGGGAACCCTGATATGGCCTTCTGCGATGGAGCTAAAGTAAAATTTATTGGGAAGAGGAAAATACTTACCGAAATGAATGTAAAGCTGTGAAAGATTGACCTTGTTGTTGATTCCTCCCCTGCGCAAAAAATCAATTTCAATGGTTTTTCCTTTGGTTGGATAAGGGATATAATTGACATCAAAATATTGGTAAGTATAGCGCAATTCTGGAAATGAAACCCTGGTTGCTGAAGATCCTAAATAGTTACTGTTCAAGGCTGCAACAGTATCTGCAATGGATTCCAACTGATATCCCAGTTTCAGGTAATGCCTTGCAACAGACCCTTTTCGGTAGGAATAAACGCCTCCAACATAAACTTGTTTCCTGATGAACTTGTTTTCATCCTTGTAGAACACCTGCTTGTTGTCAATGGTATTGTGGTTCATTTCCCGGTTGCGGGAATAGGAAAAATCAAATCCCCATCCATGCCTGAGGGCATTGTCAGAAAATGGATTGTAATATTTAAGGGTTGCCCGCTGGGTATAGCCATTGATCAACCAAATATTGAGCTTGTCATTCCTTCCTGTGATATTTTTTCCCAAAAATTTCAGGCCATAGTTCACTCTGTTGGGATTCAATCCATAGTCATTCAACCATACATTCCAGTTCCTGTCTGCGGGCTTGAGATAAGGCAAAGGGAAATAATACCAACGCTCTTTTACATCAACCAATATATCCATGGAGTCATTGTACCAATTGGTGATACACACACTGGCATCTACGAAAAGTGCTGTATTCATGAGGTTTTGACGGCTTCTTTGCAACCCCGTTAGTATGGCTGAGATGGAGTATGGAGCATTTTTTTGAAAAACCAGCTCTCTTCCAACAATATAGGGTTTGGTTTTTTTGTTCCCCTGAATGATGAAGTTTCGGATGATGATTTCTGATGATTTCAAGACGGCATGGTCCTGGTGTTCAATGACTGGTTGGTCCTGCGCTTGCAGCGAACAATTGAAGATGAACAGTAGCGAAAAAAAATTCCGCAGGATTATCATGGGATTGATCAGTTAGCGCCAAGTGCAGGCTTACACATTCAGGTAATTCATCAGATGGTCCAGGTTATTCTGCAAGGAATTGTCATAGGATTCATCCCCATAATAATAGAGCACATTGTATTCGTGCCGCTGGAAAGTAGCAACAACATCAGAAACTTCCTCCTTGTTGATGCGAAGCACAACCTGCATCATTCCGGTATGTTGATCCTGGATGGAATTTAATTGCATGATCATGGCATCGTTGGATTCCACCAGGCGGTTGATCTCTCCTGGCGAATAGTCTTGGCCGGGCATTTCCAGCACAAGCATTGATCCGGATTCAGAAACACCAGCCAAAAGGGAAATCTGGTCCAACATTTTTGTCATTCCAATTACGCCCTCCCACTCATTCTTTTCATTGACCACAGGCACCTGTGCAACATAAAACTTTGACCTCACCCGCAGGGCCTGCAGAAAATGGTCTCCTGTCCGCACCAGCGGTTTGATAAAGCGATGCTGGATGGCAATGACCTCTGCTGTTGGATCCGTATCCTCCAATTCATCAAATGCAACCATGCCGAGGTATTGCAATCCATCAAGGACAGGAATATGTTCAATCTTTGCTTCATCCATCATTTCCATTGCATGCGCTACCGTATCGTGGAAGTCTACGGTAATCATGGAGGATTCAAGCAATTGGCTGCAGTAGGTCATGTTCGATATTGATAGACCAATATTACTCTTAATTGGCTGCAGTGGTCTCTAGTTTTTGTAAAAATTGTGCAAGAATTACGTTAAACTCGTTTGGTACCTCCATCATGGGGGCATGTCCGCAGTGATCAATGAAGTGCAATTCACTGTGGGAAATCAATTTATTGAATTCACGGCCAACAAATGGTGGTGTAATGCTATCATTGTTTCCCCAGATCAACAGGGTTGGCAGCTTGATCTGGCGTAGTTCATCACCAAGGTTATTTTTGATCGCGGAGCGGGCCAAGGAGATGACCTTTAACGTCTTCATCCTTTCATTGACAATCTGGTATACCTCATCCACCAATTCCTTGGAAGCGGTGTTGGGATCGTAAAACGTCATTTCTGTCTTCTTCCGGATGTATTCATAATCTCCCCGCTTGGGATAGGTGTCGCCCATCCCATTTTCAAAAAGACCAGAACTTCCAGTGAGTATCAGTGATTTCACGTTGGCAGATGTTTTGAGCACATGTACCAATGCCACATGACCACCCAATGAGTTCCCCAGCAGGTGTATCCCCTTGTAACCGCGGTGATCAATGAATTTGGTCAGGTATTTTTCCAGCCCGCCAACTGTGGTGTGCAGCAAGTCTAGCTCAAACAACGGCAAAAGCGGCACAATAACCTGATGGGTATGGCGAAAATGACTGAGGACGCCAGCAAAATTACTCATGGCACCAAACAAACCATGCAGAAGAATCAAGGGTTCTCCCTGTCCTTCTTCAATGAACTTGAACTTCCCATCCTCTTTGACTTCGTATGGTAGACTCATATATATTTCCGAAACAGGATATTAAAATGGTAAAATAGCACTGAACGCCAACAAAGAAAAGTAAAATGCCTGATATAACCCACTCAAGGACGGGAAATGGGAGAATGACCATATTAAGTTTGTGATTCTTGTTTAATTACATCCTTAGCCTCATTAAACAAATTTTTGAGCGCAGGCATCCATTCACTGAAATGTGAGACCAGCCAATGGCCGTATTTCATGAGGTAGCTGGCTGATTTTGAGTTTATCGTCTGCTCCTCTCCCACCAGGCCGAATCGGTTGCAATAGACAAGGGTGACTGCAAAAAAGGTAGTGTAAATGATGGCCATGACCAGGATGCCTAGAAACTTGTTGACCAGGCCAAGTAACATGAGTTCAGCTGATTTCTCGATGAGCTTTCCGACCAACCTAACCGCAATGATGCCTGCAATCAGGACCAAGATGAAAGATAAGAACGAAAACCACTTGCTGTTGCTGCTGGAATGCGACCTGAGATATCCTTCAACCGTACCTGAAAAATGAAATGCCAGGGCCAAGGCCACGAAATAAGAGACAAACACAAAAATGGCCATGATGAAGCCTTTGGTCCATCCTTTGTAGACGGCCAGCAGGAGGAGAATGAGGAGGAGGATGTCGATTACCATGGTTGAAGGGGTTGAAGAGGTTGAACTTGCCAGCCGCCAACCAGAGGTTGGTAAAAAGGCTGGGGGGTTGAAGAGGTTGAAGGGGTTGAAGAGGTTTTAGGGGTAGGGGCAACTAATCACGCATTTACTTAACAAATCTCATCGAATTGTTTCATGTCCAATCTTCTTTTCCCAATGCCATTGACATTTTGGCCTACTGTGGTGTCAACAACTCTTTTACAATGGCGGAGATTGCCTTTCCGTCTGCTTTTCCGGCCAATTGTTTGGACGCAACGCCCATTACCTGTCCGAGTCCGCTGATATTGGTTACTCCAAGTTGGCTGATAATTGCTGCAATGATGGTTTTCAGTTCTGCCGAATCGAGTTGCTTCGGGAGATACTGTTCAATGACCGCTACTTCTTCTTTCTCAATCAGGGCAAGGTCGGCACGGTTCTGTTGCTCAAATATGTCGATGGAATCCCTTCTTTGCTTGACGAGCTTCTGCAACAATTTCATTTCTGTATCCTCTGACATTGTTTCGCTGGCACCTTCGGCTGTTTTTGCCAGCAAGATGGATGCCTTGATGGCGCGGAGGGCACGGAGGCCTTTTTCGTCTTTGGCCAGCATGGCCTTTTTCAGGTTTTCGTTGATGGTGAGTTCGAGTGACATTTTATAAAAGTTGAAGGGGTTGAAGGGGTTGAGGAGGTTGAAGGAGGTTGAGCTTGCCAGCCGTAGGCTGGGGAGATTAACCTTGTTGTTGTTCTTGCATGGTTTTTTTGAACTTGTTGTAAAACTGTGTGGCAAAATCCTTCATCTCGCCTACCAGTTCTTGCTGGTGGGTAGCGCGTTCAAATGTATCGGCCATGGTCATCATGGTTTGGTAGTAAAAATCAGCCATCTCATCCACCATCATTTCTTTGGTCCAGAGGTCTATTCTCAATGCAGCCCTTTCTTTTCCATCCCAGAAAGAAATCATGATGGCTTTTGCATCCTGCTTTTCCTCAGAGGAGGATTGGCTGGCGTTCCAAAGGATCTGATGGGGAATCTTTTGGTCATCCAGGGTAACGTCTATTGCAATGGTGGATTGTGTCATTGATTTGATTTGATGGCAAAGTTAACCACAATTGAGTAACTTCATTAGAGCTGTTTTCCTGAACAATATTTACTAAAATGCTTACAAGAAGAGAATTGATCCGCAACGGAGTCGGCCTTATGGGTGCTACAACCATCAATCCAAGTCCGTTCTGGGACTTCCTCCATAAAAAACATTTTCGCATCGGAGCCTGTGACTGGTCCATAGGCAAAACTGCTGATGTTACAGGGCTTCAGCTGGCCAAGGATATTGGCTTGGATGGTTTACAGGTAAGCCTTGGGACCCTCAAAAACAACATGCACTTAAGGGAAAAGGAGCTGCAACAACAATACATCAACATGTCCAGGCAGACAGGGGTCAAGATTTCAAGTCTTGGCATTGGTGAACTCAACCAGATCCCTTATAAATCTGATCCTCGTACGGAGGAATGGGTATGGGACAGCATCGATGTTGCCAGAAATCTTGGAGTGACCGTAATTTTGCTGGCGTTCTTTTCCAAGGGCGATCTCCGCAATGATCCGACAGGAAAGTCAGAAGTAGTGAAACGCCTGAAAATGGTGGCTCCCAAAGCAGAAAAAATCGGCATTACCCTTGGCATTGAATCTTACCTGACAGCTGAGGAACACCTCGACATCATGGATAAGGTGGGTTCAAAAGCAGTAAAGGTTTACTATGATTTCAGAAATGCTGCAGATGCAGGAAATAATGTTGTAAAAGAAATAAAACTGCTCGGAAAAGACAACATCTGTGAGATTCACATGAAAGAGAATGGATATCTGTTGGGTGAGGGCACAATGGATTGGAACGGTATTGCACATACACTGGAAGAAATTGGGTATCATGGAGATGGATGGATGCAAATCGAATGGGCCAAGCCTAAAGACATGGATCTCTTAAAAGCATACCAGCATAACTTAGGTTTTCTTAGAAATAATTTCAAATAAGTTCCAATTCATGAAATACTCAAGGTTCATTTTCGCAATATCAACATGCATGTTGATGTCTTTTTTGCATATCGGGCAAAAAAAACCGTTGCATGATGACCTCGGATTGTTCCTCCCTGAAGACCTTGAAGTCAGCCTTTGGGCAGAGAGCCCCCTGTTTTTCAATCCAACCAACATGGATGTAGATGCAAAGGGTCGAATTTGGGTTACAGAAGCGGTTAATTATAGAAATTTCAACAACGATTCAACCAGGTTACTGCACCATGAAAGGGGCGACAGGGTCATCATTCTTGAAGACACTGACCATGATGGCAAGGCAGACAAATCAACGGTTTTCGCAGAAGACCGTGACCTGGTATCTCCACTGGGAATAGCGGTTATTGGCAACAAGGTCATTGTTTCCTGCGCTCCTAATTTGATTGTTTACACAGACGATGATGGTGATGACAAGCCTGACCACAAGGAAATTTTACTGACTGGCTTTGGAGGATTCGACCACGACCATGCACTGCATGCTGTTGTTGGGGGTCCGGATGGCAAATTGCGTTTCAATACCGGAAATGCTGGCCCGCATATTGTAACAGACAAGTCTGGATGGACGCTTCGGTCAGGTAGTTCGTACAACGGAGGTACCCCTTACAACAATAAAAACAAGGCTGCATTGGTCAGTGATGATGGGCGAATATGGGTGGGCGGCGTTCAACTCGAAGTCAATCCAGATGGAACCGGATTACGCCCTGTTGCCCATGGCTTCAGGAATAGTTATGAAACCTATGTTGACTCGTATGGCGATATGTGGCAAAACGATAACGATGACCAGGTGGTTACATGCAGGGTGAGTTGGCTGATGGAAGGAGGCAATGCCGGTTATTTTAGTGCAGATGGCAGCCGATTATGGCAGGCGGATCAGCGGCCGGGTCAAGACATGTTTACTGCCCATTGGCGTCAGGAGGATCCGGGAGTAATGCCTGCAGGAGACAATTCTGGTGCAGGATCTCCAACTGGCGTTGTGTTGAATGAAGGTGATGGCCTGGGCAAGGCATACAGAGGAATGCTGTTTAGTGCAGACGCTGGAAGAAATTTGGTGTTTGGATACAAACCTCAATTAAAAGGCAGTGGATTTGATTTAAAGGGGAGAAGGACCAATTTCATCACATCGATATCGAAAGACAATGAGGCATACGTATGGAATGACAAAGGGCATCAATCTGATAAGCGAAAATGGTTTCGCCCAAGCGATGTCATGATGGGCACTGATGGGGCTATGTACATTGCCGACTGGTATGATCCTGTTGTTGGAGGACACCAAATGAAAGACAGCATGGGATATGGAAGAATATACCGGATCAACCCCAAAGGGAAAATTCCAAGGTCTCCATTGATTGATTTCAATACTGAAGCTGGAGTGCTGGAAGCCCTAAAAAGTCCTGCTGTAAATGTAAGGGCATTCGGATTTGAACGTGCAAGAGCGTTGGGATTCGGTGAAAGCGCAAAAAAATTGGTGAATACATTGCTATCATCTGAAAATCCTTACCACCATGCAAGGGCCGCTTGGCTGCTGAATACTGCAGACAGTGCCAGTAAAAAAACACTGGAACAATGGGTGGCGGGAAAGGATGCCCGCTTGGGCGTTGTTGCTTTCAGGGCCCTGCGTCAATCGACTGCAAAACCTCAACTCCTGAAACTGATCAGCCAACAGATGGGAAGAAATTCATTCCTGGACCGCGAAATGGCCATTGCCCTGCGGGACTTCAATTGGGTTGAAAAAAAAGCATTGATCGAGCGCATCACCAATCGTTATGATGGCAACGATGACTACTTGCTGGAGACCATCGGTATCATTGCTGAACACCATGAGGAAGAACTCTATGCTACGATAACCCAAAAATATAATGCCAAACTTAAAAGCGCAACCGGACAATGGATAAAGCCATACGCAAGATTGGTTTGGCGGTTACACCCTGCATCCTCTGTGCCAAAACTCAAAGCCTGGATATTGAGTCCCTCTATCCCTGTGACAGAGCGCAAGCGGGCAATGACTGCCCTCGCATTCATCAATGATGCCAAAGCTGCAAAACTGATGCTGGAACTTTCCAGCACTTCCAACAAAATCATTGCTGACCAGGCAAAATATTGGTTGGCCTTCAGGCAGGGAAATGACTGGGCTGATTTATTGGACTGGAAAACGGTTGGCTTTGATTTGAAACAAGAGCGTCATGTGGCTTCAATGGTTGCGGCCAAAGAACGAATCATGAATCTAAATATTTCAGTTGATGACCGCTGCAGAACAGCCACAAGAATGGCAACTGATGAAGTAGGGGGCAGAATATTGTTAGGACTTGTCGAGGCAAATAGCATCCCCGCCGATATCCAATCTTGTGTCATCAAAGGATTCACTAAAAATCCAGACCAGGGCAATCGATTGAGGGCAGAGAAATTGTTCTCTGAAAAAAATCAACCAGTGGATATGGGCACATCAAATGATGTTGGATTAAAAGTTTCAGCCAATGTTGCGAAAGGGGAAAATATTTTCATGGAAAAATGTTCATCCTGTCATAAAACGTCTGCTGTCGGAAGCGACATTGGCCCTGACCTGACATTTATTGGAAAAAAATTAGACCAATCCTCCCTCATCTATGCAATCAAATATCCCAATGCCTCCATTGTATTTGGTTATGAACCCTGGATTATTGACACAAAAACAGGAGAATCCTTTTATGGCTTTCTGGTTGCAGATGGCAAGAACGTTGTCATCAAAGATCTGTCTGGAAAGAAACATGTAATACCCGCTGAATCGATAACCAAAAGAAAAAAGCAGGAATCTTCGATCATGCCCAACGCAGTCTCTTTGGGAGTGACAGAGGAAGACCTGGTGCATGTAACAAGGTATCTGCTTGAGTTGAAACAGTAAAGTTTTCAGTTGCAGTATTCCTGCATCATCTTAACAGCCCGGTACCTATCATTTCAGACCTCATTTGCTCATCATTATAAATCCTGATGAGTTTATCGCCAATGTCTTGTGGATCTTTTTCGTTGAAAAACATGCCTGCCATGCCGGTGAATTCAGCCATGCTGCTGTTCTCTGCAGTAAGCACAGCCACACCGGCTTTCATGGCATTGACCACAGGTATACCAAATCGTTCGTAGCGGCAGGGATGCACCATGGCATAGGCTGCGCTGATGATGGAAGACTCGTCGTAAGGCATCAGATGCTCCATCAACAGAACATCATTTCGGTATTTGAAGGATTGCAGGTCTGTGAGAATATTTGCAGCGTAATGACCTTGAGGGCCGGCCAATACCAGTTTCATGTTGCTGCCGATCCGTTTTTTGAAAATTGAAAATCCCTTCAGCAGTTCAATGATGTTGGCAGCTGGGTGAACCGGTCCACGGTAAAGGAAGTAGGCATCGCCCTGTGTGAATTGATAGCGCACAACATCGCGGGCATCTTCATCCGTAGGCCTGTGCAGCGCTTCTGCAACAGGGGCAAGAATGCTGATTTTATCCCTGACTTGAGGAAAATATTTCAGGACTTCCGTTTTTGTATGGGATGAGAATACAAAAACATTTTCTGTAGTTTGGATGGATTTTTTCAACCATTTGTTTTCCCGGTAGGCATCCAAAAAACCAACCAAAGATCCTGGCATGCGATGATAAAAATCATGAATAACAAGATCATTTTCCCCGATATTCAAGGATGTTGCATGGTGCTGGATGGCCTCGTATGCTGGAGGTATGGATGACTTGAAATAAACATTCGGCATCCCACAAAGATAAGGCCATACTTCTTCCAACAACCTATCTTTACACCTCAAATAACTGCAATGAAAAAAGCAACACAATACATCCACGCTGGTGCGCATCCCGACCCAAGTACCGGGGCCATCATGACGCCCATCTACCAAACCTCTACCTATGTGCAGGAAGCCCCTGGCGTGAACAAGGGTTTTGAATATGCCCGTTCCCAAAACCCCACCAGACAGGCCCTGGAAGAGGCGTTGGCGGTGATTGAAGAAGGAAAATTCGGACTGGCTTTTGGCAGTGGCGTTGCTGCCACCGATGCGGTGATGAAACTGTTGAAACCGGGCGATGAAGTCATTGCAGCCAGTGATATGTACGGAGGAACTTATAGGCTTTTCAGCAAAATATACAGCAAATTCGGGATTGTTTTTCACTACGTAGACATGGGTGCTGTTGACAATATTGAAACAAAGATCAATGCCAATACAAAACTGATCTGGGCAGAAACGCCGACCAATCCTTTGATGAACATTGCAGACATCAGGGGCATTGCTGCCGTTGCACAACAGCACAAGATTTTGCTCTGCGTAGACAATACGTTTGCATCACCAGCGCTCCAGAATCCGCTTTCGCTGGGTGCAGACATTGTGATGCATTCTGCTACAAAATACCTTGGTGGCCATAGCGATGTGATCCAGGGAGCTTTGGTAATGAACGATCAAGCCTTGCGGGATGAATTGTATTTTATCCAAAAAAGCTGTGGCGCAGTTCCCGGACCCATGGATTGTTTTCTGGTCCTCAGGGGTATAAAAACCCTGGGCATCAGGATGGAAAGGCATTGCCAGAACGGTGCAGCCATCGCCCATTTTCTCAAGGCCCATCCTGCTGTAAAAAAAGTATACTGGCCTGGTTTTGAAGACCATCCAGGCCATGCCATAGCCAAAAGCCAGATGAAGGATTTTGGAGGGATGATCAGTTTTGAATTGAAACTGGATACCATGGAAGCAGCGCGAGCATTGCTTTCCGGCACCAGGCTTTTTTCACTGGCCGAAAGCCTTGGTGGCGTTGAATCGCTGATCAATCATCCCGCCAGCATGACGCATGCCTCCATTCCGAGGGAAGAAAGAATCAAGAACGGATTGGGTGATACCTTGATCCGCCTGTCTGTGGGCATTGAAGATGCAGAAGATTTGATTGCTGATCTTGACCATGCCATTCAATTGGCAATCACCAGTTGATCTGCATTTTGCTGATCTCCAACCATTGGATCATCTTTCAAAAAAGGAAAAGCCGCGGCTTGAGCAAATGAATAAAAAAGAATTATTGGCTGTAAAGTCTTTCCTTGACAAGGAACTGAAGCGGCACAACCAGCAGGGGTTCATTGAGAGGGATCCAATTTCCATCCCCCACCGTTTCAGCCAAAAAGCCGACATCGAAATTGCTGGATTTTTTGCTGCTGTTTTTGCCTGGGGCAACCGCACCACCATCATCAACAAATGCAATGAACTGATGGCACTGATGGATGAGTCTCCATATCAATTTATCGTAGACCACAAGGACAATGACCTGAAACGCTTGCTGGCCTTCAAACACAGGACTTTCAATGCGACAGATGTATTGCATTTTATCAGGGTGCTGAACCATCACTATACTAACGGACACAAACTGCTGAAGGGGCAAGAAGCAAGCCTGGAGATTGCTTTTACCCATGGCATGCAAAAAAATGACCCCGACATGGGGAATGGTCTTAAGGGATTTCACCGCTATTTTTTTTCGTTGGACGACAGCCCAGATCGAACAAGAAAACACATCTCAACCCCTGACAACAATTCTTCCTGTAAACGCCTCAACATGTACCTCCGTTGGATGGTGAGAAAAGATGCCGCGGGCGTTGATTTTGGCATCTGGAAAAACATCCGGATGAGCCAGCTTGTTTGCCCGATGGATGTGCATGTGCAAAGGGTTGCCTGCAGGCTCAACCTGATTGATGCAGAAAAAGCTGACTGGAAAACCGCCATTGCCCTTACAGAAGTCCTGAAGCAGTTTGACCCCAAAGACCCGGTGAAGTATGACTTGGCCTTGTTTGGGTTGGGAGTGGAGGGAGGAGGTTGAGCTTGCCAACCATAGGTTGGTAAAAAGGCTGGGGGGTTGAGGGGGTTGAGCTTGCCAGCCGCCAACCAGAGGTTGGTAAAAAGGCTGGGGGGTTGAAGAGGTTGAAGAATTGGCTGATAGGTCAGAATTCTTGCAGTTTTTCAATAATTTCGCTAAACAATTGATTTAAATAGGTCGTTACATCCAAAATATTGAATACCCATATTTCAATGAAAGCCAGAAAAACTGATTAAAAATCCTTCAACCCCTTCAACAGGCCGAAGGCCCCTTCAACCTCCTCAACTTTTAACAAAATGAAACTCCTCGAAAACAAAATAGCCATCGTTACTGGCGCAGCACGCGGAATTGGTGAAGCCATTGCAGTGAAACTGGCTGAACATGGCGCACATATTGCTTTTACCTACGTAAGCGAGGGCAGTGCGGACAAGGCTGCTGCCTTGGTCACAAAGCTCGAAGGAATGGGCGTGAAAGCAAAAGCATGGAGAAGCAACGCTGGTAATTTTGCAGAATCAGAAGCATTCGTGAACGATGTGGTGAAAGAATTTGGAACGGTGGATGTTTGCATCAACAATGCAGGCATATCAAAGGATAATCTGCTGCTCAGGATGACACCCGAACAATGGGATGATGTGATGGAAGTTAACTTGAAAAGTGTTTTCAACATGACCAAGCAGGTCATCAGGCCCATGATGAAAGCAAGAAAGGGATCTATTGTCAACATGAGCTCCATCATAGGAATACGTGGCAATGCAGGCCAGTCAAGCTATGCAGCCAGCAAGGCCGGTATCATTGGATTTACCAAGTCCATGGCACATGAATTGGGCAGCAGAAACGTTCGCGTAAATGCCATTGCTCCGGGATTTGTGGAGACAGACATGACCCACTACCTAAAAGAAGGAGAGGCTGCCAAGGCTTTCCTGGCAAAGATTCCCTTGGGCAGGTTCGGCTCTGCAGAAGAAATTGCCAATACCACCCTTTTCCTGGCATCAGACATGAGCAGTTATATCACAGGACAGGTGCTCAGTGCCTGCGGAGGCCTGAACATATAATAAAAACTAATTCAGGATATAATTTTTTTAATAATATAACATTGCGATTGTATTTTATTTGGATTCCATCATGTAGTTTTGTCCTCCGTGACTAAGCAAATTTTTGCATACCTGTTGTTGTCTATCATTTCCTTCCAGATCATTCCTGTGAAGGAAGTAGGTGCTATTTTATATGGCAACCAAATGATAGAAGAAATCTGCAATGCCTCACCAGATGCAGATGGAAAAAGCGCAGAAGGAAGCGAAGACCTGAAAAAATCCGACCTTTTCTTTCATCGTTTTCATTCTACATTCACTTTTGAACCGGCTGTCAAGGATAAAAAAAATCCGCTCACAACAGACTATGTCTCAAGACTCGAAGACGACATTCCGACTCCTCCACCCCTGCGGATTTGCTCCATCTAATTTATCACGAACAGTCCGCTAACATTTATGGGCATGGTCATAGAATTTCTCTATGATTGTGAATGCTGTATTCCCAAAAGCTCTGCGGCTGCTGTAAATGATTACACGACTACATCCACTAATTTATACCCTCCACAAGCCGAAAGGCGCAACAAAATCGATAAATGAGAAAACATTCCAAAGAATACCTCAACAACCTTACCCCTTCCAAATGCTTTAAAATCCTTCAAGAAGGAAACCAGCGCTTTGTAGACAACCTCAGTACCGACCATGACCACCTTGAAATGGTCAATGAAACCCGTGAAGGACAATACCCATTTGCTGTGATATTGAGCTGCATGGACTCCCGCACATCCGTGGAACTGATATTTGATCAGGGACTTGGCGACCTCTTCAGCGTCAGGGTTGCAGGCAATATTGTCAACAACGATATCCTGGCCAGCCTGGAATATGCTGTCAAATACGTAGGGTCCAAACTATTGGTGGTATTGGGCCATACCGAATGCGGCGCCATCAACAGTGCAAAAAAAGGTGTGAAAGACGGCCATATTTCAGCACTCCTTGACAAAATCAAACCGGCCATCACCAAGGCCATGCTTGAGCAAGATGATGCCAGGATTTTTCCTGATCCCGTTGCCTACACCAACGTTGAAAACAGCCTGGAGGAAATCATTTCAGGCAGTGACATCGTGAAAGACCTCTTTTCCAAAGGAGAG